>JAOZQN010000751.1 GCA_029932195.1 Bacteroidales bacterium
TAAAATAAAAACTTGTAAAATAAAGACTAAAGATGCTCCGAAACTTCAGTAAATTTACTTCACCTTTTCCAAATTAAAATCAAGAAATTCACCAGAACCATTTTTCTCTTTTGCCGTGCAATCTGCCTGATTATCTTCGCCTTGCACGCATACAAATCGATATTCTCTGTAAGATTTATCTATTCCTTCACATTTTGCTTCTTCTTGTTGAACAAGTAAAAGTTCGCCATTTTCAAAAGTTGTGATAAGTTCGGCAATACATTTTGTTCCGTCAGACTCTACCAATGTTAGTTCACCAGAACCATCTTCTTTTATTTCAAAATAAAGCTCAATTGGCTTTTTATTTATCGTGCTAACAAGGTCATTATCACTTTTCCATAAGCCTGCTGCAAACGATAAATCATCTGCTTCATCTGGAATAATTAGAGTAGAATCTCCATAAGCAATTGCTTTGTCTAGCTGAATCATAGGAGCAATATAATGTCCTGATTGAATTGGAATTGCAGTGTTTACAAGTGCCTCAATAATCTTCTCGTTGCTCCAATCTGGGTGTGCCGATTTTATGAGTGCAACGCCACCAGTTACAATTGGCGAAGCCATACTTGTGCCTTGCAAAAAGTTGTAAGTATTGTTTGGAGTAGCACTGTAAATCTCTGTTCCAGGAGCACTTAACGTAGATAATTCTCCCCAGTTGCTAAAATCTGCTTTTGTATCCGATTGATTTGTTGCTGCTACGGTAATTGTTTTTAGTGAGCGAGCAAAAGGGTCTATTCCTGTAACAATATCCTGATTTCCTGCCGCTTGAATAATTATTACACCATTTTCTTCTCCAAATTGATAAAGTTCTTCCCAAAATAGAGCCTCGTCGGGATAAAGACTTTTTGCGAAAAGCTCTTGAGTAGCATCGGGAAGTTGCAAGACAGGGGCATCAAAATAAGTCCCCAATGAAATATTCACCACATCTGCTCCTTGATTAATGGAATACAAAATTCCAGAAACTATTGATAGCGAAGATAATGCACCATTTTCATCAGCAACCTGAATTGGCATAAATTTACAATTTGGAGCAATTCCACAAAGTCCTGAATTATTGTCTGCCAAGCCAATAGCCGTTGCAGCAACATGTGTTCCGTGCTCGCCACCCTCAATATTTATTGGATATAATTTATCCGATTGTTCGTAAACATTCCAAGGTTTTACTATTTTATCCTTAAATTCTGGGTGAGTTAAATCAAAACCATTATCAATAATTGCAACTACTACATCTGAACTTCCCATAGAAGTTTCCCATGCCTTATAAACTCCTATCTCTTCAAAATACCAATTTTTTGTAGCATCGGAAAAATCAGGGTCGGTTGGCGTTGCTCTTGCAAAAACGGACTCCGAAAAAGTTAAACGGACTTCTTTGTGAGTTTTCATGGTGTCTGCCCATTGTTTCCATTCATTTTCAGGAGTTTTAATTTGCATCAAATTAATAAGAGTATCATAAAAAACAACCTCTAAATCATCTGGATATTTTTCATTAATTGAATTAGCAAAATTTATTAAATTTACATCTGTCTGTAACACAATGTTTACCTTGTCGGTAAAAATTTTCTTTTTTGCCTCATCATCAGGGTCGTAGCCTGTGTTGGTTGTATCCACAGGAGGTAAAACTCCGTTGTCTGGCAAATCTGCAACACTCGTAGGATTTCTTAAAAAGAAAAACCATACTAATAGGAGTATCAAAAGCATAATTAATGCTCCAATGATAGCCCAAAGCCAAGGTGGCATTCCTTTCTTTTTCTCCTTTTCATCTTTTGGAGGTGGAGGAGGTGTAACTACAACTTCCTGTGTTTTAACTTCTTTCAGTGTTTTTTCATCTACTGGTGGAGGTGGTGGCGGTGGTGGAGTAATAGGAGCTGCAACGACTTTGTTTATATTAAAATTTTGTTTTTCAGCCTTATCGGAAGTAAATCCCCAAAGCACAATTGATATTTTATTATCTTCTATAAAAATATAATCTAATCCCGGAACTTCTACGGCAAGCGACAAAAGCTCTCCAATTTCTTTCTGGCTCGCATTCTCTTCCGCTTGCAATTCTTTTGAAAATATATCTATCTTATTCAGAATTTGTTGCAACTGTGCTTTTGCATTTTCCAATTCCTGCCCTTGCAACTTAGAAAATGGTTTGCCTTTGGAAATATAATCGGACATCCAAGCGGCAGAGCCATTGTTTTCTATGGATTCTTGATTTACAGCTGGTTCGGTAAAAAAATCAGCATATTTATCGCCAATACCCTCTCTAAGAACAGATTGCAGTTGTTTATACTTCGAAAATATAGGCTCGCCATACCATATTACTGGACGAAAATCTTGTAGCTTAGTTGTAAATATTACTTTTTTTGCCATTTATATTTAGTTTTTAGTTTTGAATGTTTCGGAACACTAACGAAATAACTTATAAGTAATGAATAATTAATAATGAACAATGAATAATTTTGTGGACACCTGAAAAACAGGAATATACAAAATGTAAAAGTGTCGTTTTTATTTGTTCAGTTACTTAACAGTTTAGTTATTTGCTTAATTTTCTACTAGGTTGAAAAATAAATAAACTGCGTAATCTATCATAATTTATTTAATTCTACTTTACGAAGTTAAAAAACTCTGATTATAAGACTTTTAAGCACCAA
>JAOZQN010000752.1 GCA_029932195.1 Bacteroidales bacterium
AAACATTATATACGTAATAATCAATTAATTATAAACTCCGAAACTTCAGTAAATATATTATACTTGCCACAAGAATATTTTTATACATAATTTGTTCATGAAAATATTACTCTAAGTTTACTTCGCTATATTTATAAATTTGAATATTGAAAACTCTGTATTGAATATTCAAAAAATTGATAAGTTCTGATTTAATATTTTACAAATATTGAGTCCACTCCGAGAAGTGTATTTTTACCGTTATACTTTAAACTAACTACTTATTAGCCATATAGTAGCAGTAAAACAATTTTACAATACAGCAATTAATGCTGAGTATATCTAAATATGAAAAAACATATTCTCATAATATTTTTATTATTACCATTTACTCTCTTTTCGCAAAATAGCTCCGAAATAGATAGCTTATTGCTATTGCTAAATACTGCAAAAGAAGACACTAACCAAGTTAGAATTTACGAACAACTTTTTAAAAAAAATTATAGATCTGCCCCCCAGAAAGCCTTAGAATATGGAAAAATAGGTTTGGAACTTGCCCAAAAAATAGAGGATAATATAGGAATTTCAAATTTAAGTAATAATATTGGTGTAGTAAATTATATCCAGGGAAATTTTGGCGAAGCTCTTGATTATTACCGTATTTCGTTGGAAATTGCAATAATAATAAAAGACACATTGGGAATTGCTAAAAGTTATAACAATATTGGTGTAGTTTATTATAACATAAGTGCTTACGACGAGGCAGTGGAATATTATAACAAATCTTACAAAGTAAGAGAGCAAATAAATGACACTGTTGGCATGGCTAAAATAATAAATAATATAGGCTCTTTATTATATGAAAAAGGTGATTTTGATAAAGCTCTTGAATATTTTTTTAAAGCATTGGAATTAAAAGAAAAAACTAAAGATTTTGATAGTAAAGCACAGACATTATTAAACATAGGAGCAATTTATGAAAATAGAGAACAAAATGAGGAAGCTTTTAATTTCTATCAAAAAGCATTAGAAATATATGAAAAATCTGATAATAAAGTGGGGATTGCTTCTACAATAAATAGTATAGGAACTTATTATAGCTCTAAAGGAGAATACAAAAAAGCGATTGAATACTACGAAAAAGCAAAAATAATAGCCACAGAAATAGAAGACAACAAAAGATTAGCAACATTACAAGGAAGTATTGCTATGATTTATATTGCTCAAAATGAGTTTAATAAAGCAATAGAATATTTTACCAAAGCCAAAAATATTTATTTAGAAATAGGTTCTTTTACCAATATTCTAAAATATAATTTAGAGATAGCAAAAGTATATAATAGTCAAAATAAACCTCGCAAAGCCTTACCATATCTCAAAGAATGCGATACTTTGATTATAAAAATTAATGGATTGAGAGTAAAACGTCAGCTTTATAATACTTACTACGGAACACACAAATTATTAGGTGATTATAAAAAAGCACTAAACTACCACGAAAAATATATAGACATTCATGACAGCATTTTTTCAGACAATAGTGAAACTCAAATCACTAACCTACAAATAAGATTTGATACAGGAAAAAAAGAAAAGGAAATAGAACTTCTTACAAAAGATAAAGAAATTACTGACAGAAAAATAAAAGAACAAAGACTTAGAAATCAGGTATATATGCTTGGAGTCTTAGGGCTTTTTGTTATCATATTTTTTATTATAAGAAGCAATATTATAAGAAGAAAAACAAACATTGCTTTAAATACAAAAAATACAGAAATTAACCAACAAAAAGAAGAGATTATAACTCAAAATGAATCCTTAATACAGCAAAAGGAGGAAATTTTAGTTCAAAAAACAGAGATAGAAGACAGTCATACCAAAATAACAGCAAGTATAACTTATGCAAGTCGTATTCAGACAGCAATGTTGCCAACAGAAGAGGTGCTAAATAATTGCTTCTCAGATTATTTTATATTATTTAAACCGAGAGAAAAGGTTAGTGGTGATTTTTATTATGTAAAAAGAGTAAATAATTATACAGTTTTTGCCGTAGCCGATTGCACGGGACATGGTGTTCCTGGGGCTTTTGTGAGTATGCTTGGAATTTCTTTGCTTAATGAGATTGTTAGAAACCAAGAAGTAAGACAAGCTTCGCATGTGTTAGATGAACTACGGACTCAAGTGAAAAATTCGTTGAAGCAAACTGGGAAGGTAAAAGAATCTAAAGACGGAATGGATATTGCCCTTTGCGTTTACGATGAGACAAAAAATAAATTAGAATTCGCAGGAGCAAATAATCATTTATATATTGTTGATAACAAGAATAATTTAGACGTTTATAAAGCAGATAGGCAACCAATAGGAATTTATATAAAAGAACGAGCTTTTAAAAATAATACTATTAAGATAAATAAAAACGATACATTATACCTATTTTCAGATGGATACTACGACCAATTTAACGGAGAAACAGAAGAGAAGTTTAAAACAAGACGTTTTAAAGAATTAATATTATCAGTAAGTGAAAATTCAATGCAAGAGCAAAGAGAAATTATGAACAACACATTTGAGAAATGGAAAGGCTCATGCCAGCAAATTGATGATGTGCTTGTTATAGCAGTAAAATTAAATTAATTCAGTCTGTAAATAATCCATTGATAATCCATAAGCCCACCCCAACCCTCCCAAAGGG
>JAOZQN010000157.1 GCA_029932195.1 Bacteroidales bacterium
AAGTGCAATGAGACATGCTCATTGTATTTGTAAAATTCATATTTTGGCAAAAATACACTTCTCGGAGTGGACTCATAATTTCATTATCTTTTTCCTTCTAAAACTTTTACCAAAGTGACTAAAAGTTCTTTTTTATCTTTCGAAACGCTAGTTAAATTTTCTTTTAGTTTTAATATTTCTGTTTCTATAATTTTACTATAACTCCCCTTTGGGGCTGGGGGCTTTTCAATGTTTTCTATGACTGTAAAAGCATCAAAAGCTATTTCAAAACTATCAGAAATAAACAAATCAACAAAAAAAGTGAGATGTGGAGAAAAATCCAAACGAGAATCCCAACATACTGTCAATAAATCTTTTTTTATTGAAGCATAATTTTCTTTTTGAATATAGTTTATCAAATGTTTGGTGTTTTCATTATCGTTAAGATTTGATAAGATTTCATAAATTGAATTTCGCACATCTTCGTTTTTATTATTTTTATAAATATCCATTATAAATGGAAAATATGTGAAATTACCTTTATCTCTTAAATCACCTAATGTTTTTAATATCTTATTGTTATCTTCTGATTTTAATGATTCTATTATCTTTTTATTATTTTTCATCTGTAATTAATTTTAATTTTTGACGTTTTTCTCGAGTGCCAATTTTGGCGTTACTTTTGAAATTTTAAAATGCTCATTTACAAGGGTAAACTTCAATTCTAAAATTACAAAAAAGCCTTAAAATTGGCACCCGTGAAAAACGCCTAATTTTTTAATAAAAAACAAATATAAAATTTTATTTTAAATAAAAAAACATGAAAATAAAAAGTATTAGGAATATTCTAATTTGTTCATAAAATAATATAAGTATTTGATATGTAGCAAGATGTAGTTTTTGTAAAGGTATGTAAATCAACAGGTGAGAGAGCAGATTTTGCTCATAAATATAGAGACAAGGCACGCCTTGTCTCTATAAGAAAAGTGATAATTAGAATTTTATTGACAAATTTTCACAAAATCGATACTTGCTGATTGAACTATTAATTCCTCGTGTTTATTAAACAATTCTTCGCCAATTAGTTCTTTTACTTTTGCAATAAACGACTCTTGAGTTTTAAATTCTTTGTCTTGAATTGCTTTTAATTTTTCTACTGCATCTGGTGGCACTTGTTTTAGGTAGAGCATAGAAATTTCGTTTCCAGTAAGTTTGTAGATTGTTTTGTATTCTTTGAAGTCATCAACAGAGTTCCATTTCCAAGTTCCAAAGTTCCATTGTTCTATGTATCCGTTTGCACGGTCAAATTTTCCTGAGTCTCCTGGATATAAATAATATTCTGTTCCTTCGTCGTATCTTAGCCAAACTGTTCTGCCACAGTTATTTTCAAAATAAACCCAGTCGTTTGAAGGAGAACGTAAAAATGCCACTTCACCAAGTTGGGAGTTGCTCATTTGAAGATACATTTTTGTGTCTTCTGCCCATTTTGCAAATTTTGCATTTTTCCCATCACTTTTATAAGTAACTGTTCGTATTCCAATAAGGTCTTCATCTTTTCCCGAAGCCATTTCGTAAACAAATTTTAATTTGTGATTTCCGGCAGGAAGTTTTGATAGTGCGTCCATAAAAACGTGAGTATCAGTAGATTTATTTACAGCAAACATAGCCGTTTCAGGATTTCTTATTATACTTATAAAATCACCATTAGGACTGTCGTTATATACACCAAGTTTAATTTCTTGTGCCAAAATTTCATCACCTTTTTTTAGTGTAACAACATATTCAGTAAGACGATACATATATTTTTTGCGAACATCATCTTTCAAATAATTAGTTATTCTTATTGATTGTCCATCAACAAAAGTTGCTGGTTTGTTCTCTGCATATCCTCTGCTTGGGTCTCCATCTTTAAGTCCTTTTACAGTTACTCTAATATTGTCTGCCTTGCCACTAATATTTGCCGTTGGCTTAAAGCTCTCATATTTAGGCACTCCTACATATTCTCTTTGTATCCAGCAAGTTCCAGTTTTACTTCTCTCACTTAACGACGAATTTAATTTTCCTCCTTTTACTTCAAAATTATATTTAAAAACATCTCCATTATAAAAAAGGTCTATATAATAATTTCCATCATTACTTAAAATATCTGCAAAAGTTACATATTTATATCGCTCTCCTGCTTTTGTGAAAAATATATTATCAGTAAGTTTCCATTTTTTATTATGTCTTAATTTTTCTTTTAAATATCCACCAATATATGTATCGTTTGTACCTTTATTTTCTTTCATTAATCTAATACTAATTGGGGTGGCATCTACAAAAGCTCCTTCTACGTCAAGAATTGCTTCGTAAAATTTAAAAACAAACTCGTCTGCTGACTCAGGTGGTGCATATCCTTTGGCAGAAATTTTACCCAAACTTTCCAAAGGAGCATTTATAAACCAGCCCATCTTATTATTTTTATTTACAGACTGGATAATATCAAAATCTACTTTATCCGCAAGCTGTCCATCTATCTGAATTTCAAGCGAATATTTGCCTGCCTCGGTAATTGTTATGTTTGAAGTAGATTTACCACTTGACCAATTACCTGTGTAATTATTCGAAATTCCAAGATAAATAAATTCATGTATTTTTTTGTTATTTAATTTTAGAACTGCGGTTAATTTATGGTATCCGTCTGTGTCTCCATAATTTGCTTTTGGGAGATTTTTAACCATAATTTTTTTCAGTTCTAATTTTCCTGTTTCAGTATTTAGGTTCAGGTTTTCAAAAAAATTTTGGTATTCTACAAAAATAGTGCTTGCATCAAAAGTCAGTTTTTCAAAAGTATTTGTTTCGGTGTTTGTTTCTTCTACTTCCGTTTCTGTGGTTGTTGTGGTGGTGGTAGTTATGGTTTCGTTATTTTTGTTTTTGTCCTTTTTCTTATCCAATTTTCTCTGTGCTTCTTTTTTCGCTTTGTCTGCGGCTATCTTCTTCCAATTTTGGGCTTCTACATTTCCCGTTTGCACTATTAATACTACCAATAATAGCATTAAAACTCTTGTTACATTTTTCATAATAAAATTTGTTTTATATTAAAAATAAAATTAATTAATAACAATGCAAAGATAGAAATAAATATTTAGAACAGCAATCCGTAAAAATCCGTATTTTTTTTGCGGATTTTTACGGATAAAAACAATGTTAGGTTTTTAATACTTGATTTTTTATTGATATTTATTTGACTAGTAGCTATTTAATAAAATTAAATAGCAAAAATAATTTAGTATTTTAATTCTGAAATCGTTGTTTTTTTGGCATAATATTATTCAAAACTTCATAATTTCAAAACTTTTCCAGCTTGTCTTGCTTAGGTATAAGTAGTCATACAAAAGTTTCTTAACAATTATTTTTGATTTTTGATTTTTGATTTACGATTTACGATTTACGATTTACGATTTACGATTTACGATTTACGATTTACGATTGGTGGACACTTTAAAAGAATAAAAATTTATGGCGTAAGCCAATTCGTAAATCAAAAATCGTAAATCTACTTATATAGAAATTTACTCTTTGAATATTTAGTTTCGTATTTTTTTTTTTTTTAAAAGAAAAAATATTTTACCTTTGCAAAATAAATTAATATTAAACCTATTTATAATAAAAAAAATAGTGTTGATGTTCAACATTATATAAAAATAGGTTGATTTTTTAATAGTTTGATAAGTTTGTAGATACATTTTTTTATCTAATAACTTATCAAACTATTATATTTTAGATAATTAAACAAATTAAATTATGTCAGAAATAGTATATGTAACAAAAGAGGGCTTAGAAAGCCTGAAACAAGAATTAGAACAATTAATGACAGTTGAGCGTCCGAGTATTTCGCAGCAAATAGCCGAAGCGAGAGACAAAGGAGATTTATCGGAGAACGCAGAATACGATGCAGCAAAAGAAGCACAAGGAATGCTTGAAATGAAAATCGCACAAGTTCAAGACAAAGTAAGAAACGCAAGAATAATAGACGAGTCGCAGTTAGGAACAGACATTATAACTATAATGAATAAAGTAAAACTTAAAAATTTAAAGACCAAAAAAGTTTTAGAATATACATTAGTTCCTATAAATGAAACAAACGTAAGAGAGGGTAAAATTTCTGTAAAAACACCAATAGCAAAAGGTTTACTCGGCAAAAAAGTTGGAGACACCACAAAAATAAAAATCCCAACAGGAGAAATAGAATTCCAAGTAATGGAAATAGGCTTTTAAACAATGAACAGTAAACAATGAACAGTAAACAATGAACAATGAACAGTAAACAGTAAACAGTTTGGCAATGCCCTTGTTTATTAACTTATAATTGTTTATTGCTAGCTGCTAACTGTTTACTGCTAACTGCTAATTGCTAACTGCTAATTGCTAACTGTTTACTGCTAACTGCTAATTGCTAATTGCTAACTGTTTACTGATAACTGAAAAAAAATGGCATCAATATTTTCAAAAATAATAAATGGAGAAATTCCATCATACAAAATAGCAGAAGACGAAAATTACTACGCATTTCTGGATATTTTTCCCCTTGTAAAAGGACACACATTAGTTATCCCAAAAAAAGAGGTTGATTATATCTACGATTTAGACGACGAAACTCTCGCTGGACTAAATGTTTTTGCAAAAAAAGTAGCAAAAGCAATAGAAAAAGTTATTCCTTGCAAAAGAGTAGGTGTATTGGTTCTGGGAACAGAAGTGCCTCATGCACACATTCATCTTATTCCATTTAAAACGGAAAGTGAAGTTTGCATTAAATCACCAAAACTCAAATTATCCAAAGAAGAGTTTGAAGAAATTGCAAGTAAAATTAAGGCAAAATTAAAATGAAAAAAAACGATAAAATATACATAGCTGGTCATAATGGTTTGGTAGGCAGTGCTATAATGCGAAATTTAAAAAGCAAAGGATACAATAATTTTGCAACAACAAGTTACCCTAAATACGACCTTACTAACCAACAAGTTACACTTGATTTTTTTGAAAAAGAACGTCCAAAATATGTATTTCTTGCCGCTGCAAAAGTGGGAGGAATTATCGCAAATAATACCTACAGAGCAGATTTTATTTATGAAAATTTAATGATTCAAAACAACATAATTTATGCTTGTTACAAATACGATGCAAAAATGTTGTTTCTCGGTAGTTCGTGTATTTATCCAAAACATTGCCCTCAGCCAATGAAGGAGAACTACCTGCTAACAAGTGAATTAGAATATACAAATGAGCCTTATGCTATTGCAAAAATTGCGGGTATAAAAACTATGGAAAGTTTCAATTTGCAATATGGAACAAATTTTATTTCCGTTATGCCAACAAATCTTTATGGCGAAAATGATAATTTTGATTTAGAAAAATCACATGTTTTACCAGCTATTATTAGAAAAATGCACTTGGCAAAATGTCTAATGGAAAATAATTGGACGGCAATAAAAAAAGATTTGAAAAAAAATCCTATTGAGAATGTGAATGAAAATTCGCAAGAGAAAGATATTTTGAATATTTTAGAAAAATACGGAATAAAAAAAGACGAAGCCCAAACCTCAATAGAACTTTGGGGAACAGGAACTCCTCGTCGTGAATTTCTTCATGCCAACGACCTCGCCGATGCTTGCGTATTTCTCATGCAAAACATTGATTTTAAAGATATTTTAAAAAATGAATTTGATATTGAAACTCCTGATTATCCAATAACTTCTCCTGAAATTAGAAATACACACATTAATATTGGCATAGGAAAAGACCAAAGCATAAAAGAGCTTTCCGAAATAATTAAGGAAATTACAGGTTACAAAGGAACAGTATTTTGGAACAGCGACAAACCAGACGGCACACCACAAAAACTCCTTGATGTTAGCAAATTACACAGCTACGGCTGGAAAGCAAAAATAGATTTTAAAGAAGGAATAAAAGAAGTTGTAGAACAAATGAAAAATTAATTTTTCACTCTTTTTAGTAGTTCGCTTATTGGTAAATTTAAAACAGGGTGAGTAAAATCTGGAACTAATTCATTTAGTGGCTCTAACACAAAATCTCTTTTGTGTGCATATTTGTGAGGAATAATTAACTCTTCTCCTTCGTAAATTAAATTGTCGTAAAAAATTATGTCAATATCAATTATCCTAGATTCGTAACCAGATTTTGTTTTAACTCGTCCAAGTTTTTTTTCTATTTTTTTTATTTCTGTAAGTAATTTTTGTGGTTCTAAATCAGTTTCCACGATAGCAACAGAGTTTAGAAAATTATTCTCAGTCTCAAATCCCCAAGGTTCAGTTTCATAAACCTGTGAGACCTCAACAATTTCTCCCACTTGTGATTGTAAATTTTCTATCGCAGTATTTAGATTTAATTCTTTGTTG
This sequence comes from Bacteroidales bacterium, assembly GCA_029932195.1. GTDB lineage: Bacteria > Bacteroidota > Bacteroidia > Bacteroidales > JAOZQN01 > JAOZQN01. The sequence continues at coordinate 6,375 of JAOZQN010000157.1, forward strand.
CCCAGATTACTACCAAGACTTAAACAAGTTCTCATATTTATTTATACTTAAAAATCTAAAATTGAAATTTTGTTGTTAGATATTGATTGTTAGTTATTTATTGAATATATATATCTAAGTTTTTTTTTTTTTTGCTAAAAACCAATAGCCAAAAACTAATAACAATCTAAAATAGTTTTTATTTGAGTGTGTAACATATCGGGGGAGTTCATATCAAAAATCCCGTAGAGACGTGATTTGTCACGTCTTATCCTGCAAATAAACGTAATATATTTCTACATGAAGACGTGATAAATCGCATCTCTACGGATTGTGTGTAACATGTAACGCCCCTAATATTACACACTCTTTTTATTTTAGATTAAATTTTCACGAATTAAATCCAAGTTTTTTATCCTTAAAATTACCAAGATTTTTTTCTTTTTTATTATAAATTTCTGATAAAATAGTAGGTTTTTTTATTATATCTTTTGAACCAAACTCATCACTTAATTTCTGAGCTTTTTCTTTTGAAAGTTCTTTAAATTCGTAATTTACAATTAGTTTACTTTTTCGAATTACATCTTCGTTTATTTCACGACTGCTTGCACTAAGCGAGCAAATAATTTTATAATTATAAGTTTCGGACAAAAGTCCTTCTGCCAAACTCAAAAAATGAGTTAGTGGATTGTTTTTAGCTACAGCATTCACTAACAAGCTGTCGCAGTCTTCTAAAATAAGAACGCTGTTTTTATATTCCGAAAGAAATAAGAAAAAATCGGGATTAGAAATTGTAGATAACATGCTTTGTGGCAATAATATAAATCTTTTTTTCGCTTGTGTCATCAAATATTTTATGTATGACGTTTTGCCTGTTCCGTATTTGCCATGCAAAAGGACTAATCCTGTTTTTTTATCATCACTTAGAAAGTCAATAATTTTTGAGCTAACAGGCACAAAATCATTATTGTAATTGTCTTCAAGTTTTAAAGTATTAGATTTTATATCAAAATTTTTAAGTTCGTAGCCAGACTCCGAATTGTTAGAAAATAAAATCATAGAAAAATAGGATTTATTATCCATTTTTCGTTGTTCTGCAGGGTCAATGTTTTTTATTATATCCTTTATTTCAAAGAATTTTATAGAGTTACTATAATAAAAAGTTGCTTTATAACTGGTTATAAATAACATTATTTCATTACTTACGTTAATAAAATATCCAGATATATTTTTATCTACTCGATAAATATCAGTATCTTTGGCATATTCATGTTTAACAATAAAATCGTCATTTTTTAGTTTATATTTCTTCTTTAGTTTTTTTAGAGCTTCTGAAATATTTATTCTAAAATATGCCGCATAATGGTTTGGAGTTTCGTTGTATAATTGAACAAAATATTTTACAGGATCTATTTCTGCTCTACTTTCCGAAAAAATATCAATATTACTATTTCTTATAAACATGTTTTGTTTTTGTATCATATTATAAATAAGTCTATTATAGTTTGTCTCTTGTTTTTTATTAATTCTCAAAATAAGTAAAAAAAAATGTATTTTTAAAAATTATTTTTTTTTGTCTATTTGGAATGGAATTTGATTTTTAAAGATATAATTTCTAATTTTCAATTTTTACCTTTCAATTATGAAAAATATTACAACAAAAATATCAATTATTTTACTTCTCGTGTTTTTACAAACACAAGTTTTTTCACAAACATACAATTCTTTGAGTGCCGCAGTTTCAGATTCTAAAAATGTAAAAATTTTAGACCTGCAAGGGCAAAGTCTAACTTCTCTATCGGCAGATATTGCGAAACTTCCAAACTTAGAAATATTATATTTATACGATAATAATCTAAATAGTTTGCCTGTTGAGATAGGAAAGCTCAAGAATTTGAAAGAATTATATTTAGATGGAAATAAATTAACGAGCCTACCAACAGAAATAGGAAGCCTTATTAATTTAGAAATTTTAAATGTTTCAAAAAATCAGCTTACAACATTGCCTAAAAATATAGGCAAACTAAAAAAATTACAAATACTTATCGTTTCTGAAAATAACATATCATCGGTGCCACCAGAACTTGGTGAATTACCAAATTTGATAGAATTGGATTTAGGCAAAAATAAACTTGCCAGTTTTCCCGTAGATTTCGCTAATCTCAAAAAATTGGAAATTCTTTATTTAGATAATAATAAATTTTCTAATTTCCCGGTGCAGGTTATAAATTTCACTAACTTAATTAAATTAGGATTAGATGATAATAACATTGGTAGTTTGCCTTCCAGTATTTCTAAACTAAATAATTTGAAAGAATTAAGACTTGCAAACAATAACTTGCAAGAACTTCCAACCGCAATTGGAGATTTGAAAAAACTACAATATCTATATCTTTATAAAAATAGATTAAAAACTTTGCCCACAGCGATTGGTAAACTATCTAGTCTTATTCTTATAGATGTTTCTAATAATAAACTAAATTCGTTACCTTCCGAAATGTCGCAGCTTAACAATTGCATAGAAATGAATTTTTGTAAAAATAACTTATCCGAAATTCCAGTAGAATTTGAAAAACTCAATAAACTAAAAAATATTGGTATTTCCAACAATCCAATAGTTGTGAGACCAGTATATTTAGGAAAATTAAATAAATACTAAACAGCCTTATCAGTTATCAGTAAACAGTTATCAAGGCACTATATAATACTTGATAACTGTAACTGATAATTAAGCTGAACAAATGAAAATAATATTTCTATATTTTGGATATTCCTGTATTTCAAGCGTCCGCAAAATTTTTCATTGTTCATTATTCATTATTCATTATTCATTATTTAGTTGGGTAGTCAAATGCTACGAGGTCTATAAATTCTTGTATTCTTTCGTAAAACTCTTCTTTATCTAAATTTTCTATACGCTCAGTTCCAAATTTTTCTACTGTAAATGAAGCAAGTGCCGAACCAGCAATAATTCCATTTTTCATATTATTAAAAGAAAAATCGTTTGTGCAAGTAAGGTATCCACAAAAACCACCAGCGAAAGTATCGCCAGCTCCAGTTGGGTCAAATACTTCTTTTAGCGGAAGTGCTGGGGCAAAAAAGGTATTATCTTTATCGAAAAGCAAAGCTCCGTGTTCACCTTTTTTGATTATCAAATATTTTGGTCCCATTTTCAAAATTTTCTGTGCTGCAACAACTAAAGAATATTCTCCAGAAAGTTGGCGAGCCTCTTCATCGTTTATAGTCAAAACATCAACTTTGCTAATTGTGTTTTTAAGTTCCGATAACATTATATCCATCCAAAAATTCATGGTGTCCATAACAATTAATTTCGGACGCACTTTCATTTGGTCAATAACACTACTTTGAACTGTTGGAGACAAATTTCCAAGCATTAATACATCTGCATTTTGATACTCCTCTGAAACTTTTGGGTCAAAATTTTCAAGCACATTTAACTCAGTAACAAGCGTATCACGAGTATTCATGTCGTTTCTATATTTTCCCGACCAGAAAAAGGTTTTCTCATCTTTTTTAATTTCAATACCAGAAGTATCAACTCCGTGATTTTGCAATAATTTGAGATGTTTTTCAGGAAAATCGCCACCTATAACCGAAATTATATTTGATTTTATATCAAAATTTGCCGCAGAAAGCCCGATAAATGTTCCTGCTCCTCCAAGTATTTTGTCTGTTTTTCCAAAAGGAGTTTCTATTGCATCAAAAGCTACGCTTCCTACTATTAATAAGTTATTCATTTTTATTTGTTTATTAGTTTATTTATGAGTTATTACAAAAATTGGTAGTGTAACGAACTGGTAGTTATTTTTGATGTTACTAAATTCCTACGGAATGTTAGTAAATCTTTTTACGATAAACATTTACTAACATCCCGCAGGGATTTAGTAACGTGGTGCATAACTACCAATTTATAACACTACCCAAAAACTATCTAATTTTTAGCTAAACGACTATTTATAAGTGAGAGCTAATTAAAACTTAAAAAATAGACACTTTTTTTTACTTAAGTATTAGGTTGCAAACTTACATTATCTTTATTAAAGTTCCAAACCTATATTTTTTTTGTTTTATAATTATTTAAGGAACAAATATTTATAAAAACAATATAAAAAAAAGAATATTTTTTTTGAAAATAATTTTTTTATAAAAAAAAAGATTTTACTTTTGCAAAGTCTTTTAGAGAAAAGAAAGACAAAAAACTTCTTCAGTAGCTCAGTTGGTTAGAGCATCTGACTGTTAATCAGAGGGTCGTAGGTTCAAGTCCTACCTGAAGAGCGAAAGATTGATACATTATGTGTCAATCTTTTTTGTTTTAAGGGATTAATAGTTTTTTATTTTAACCAGATTAATTACGAAACCGTTTTAATATCGTTGGTCTTAAGATGCCCGAGAATTATCAAGAATTGTGCTATAACATAAGTTAGTATGATTAGTTCATCTGCAAAAATAAATTCTGTTTTAAAAACGTTTATTGAGATAAAAGTATCCGAAATCACAAAAAGAATTGCTCCAATAAAAATTAATTTAAAACTAATATTACTAACATTTTTATATCTATTTAGGGCAATTGCTGTCATTAACAATATTGTAATTGAATAAACAATTGCCGGAATTTTCATATCTCCTAAACTGTTGTAAAGATAAATAAGAAGTAATATTTCGTACAAAAAAAAAGGTATTATTAAATATATTTTATTTTTAATAATTGAATATTTTTTTGGTATATCAATAAAAACGAAGATATAAAAAATATGTGTTAATAAGAAACTTAAAAGTCCAAAAATGAAAAATATTTCATTGTTTTTTGAGAGGAATAGAGCAACATCTCCAAAGTAAGAAAATATTAATGCAATAAGCATAATGTAATTTGATTTTATATATTTTTTCTTAAGATTTAAAACATAGAAAATTATCAAGAAAGGAATTATCAATGATTTAGAAGCCAATCCTAAGATTAAATTATCAGGAAGAAATTTATTGATTGTGATATGTAAAACTGAGATAGTAAAATAAATTATGATTATAAATTTAAATTTCAAAGTTTTCATTATCAGTTTAGTTTTCTTATTATATTTTAATACCTACAAGATTAATATCGTCTTGCTGTTTAAATTTGCATAAACAATACGTCCATACCATAATATTGTCGCCTTTTTTTGTCTTTAGGCATAAGCAATACCGTTATGCAAATTTAATAGAATTTCTGCTGGATTTAAAATTTAATTAACTGAAGTTTCTGACTTTCTAAATCGGTGATAATAAAATTGTTAGAA
>JAOZQN010000158.1 GCA_029932195.1 Bacteroidales bacterium
CAGACCTCTAAAATCAGTGATAAAAAAATGGACATCACTGTAACTGTCTTATTTTTAAAGATATACGCTCTTTGTTTTTGTAAAATACATGAAATTTGACTTTTTCTAAATTTTAATCTTCATTTTTTTTGAAAATTGTATGTTTATGCTTTATATATGGATTATTTCTATTTTGTTGTAAAAAAATTTTATTTAAGCGATTCTAAAGGAGTTAAAATGTAATGTCCAGTTTTACTTTAAAATTGTTAATTGTTTGATAACCAGGCATTTTGCTTTAATCTTGATTACTTATTTTAGAGGTCTGTATATTTGTGATTATTGGCATAAAACAACTTCCTTTTCTGAAAGTTTGAGATACGTATTTCAAGTATAAAAAAAGATAGGATAACTTATTGAAAAATTATCCTATCTAAGATTATTGTAAATAAAGGAAAATTATTCTCCAATCAAAATAAATGGCGACCAATAATATGGGTGAGAATATTGTCCTTCATCAATCATTTTGCGTTTTGCTTTTGATAGGTGTTTACTAAACTTTTCAAGTCTTGAAGACCTGACAGGTTTTTCTGATAATAAGTTATCATAAAAATCTATCATTAATTTTGAAGTGCTATTATCATTTACCGACCAAAGTGAGACTATAATATTATTTGTGCCAGCATAAAGCAATGCCCTTGTTAGTCCGATAACTCCTTCGCCTTTTGTTATTTTTCCAAGACCTGTTTGGCAGGCAGATAAAACTACAAGGTCGGCATTAAAATTCAAATTATAAATCTCCGATTGATACAAAATTCCTTCGTTTTGTTGGGCTATTAAACCTGTCAGGTTTTCAAAACCTGACAGGTTTGTAACGGTTGTGTCTTGTGCAAATAAAATTCCAGAAAGTTCTGGTTCACTTTCGTTTACAAAACCATGGGTTGCAAAATGTAAAATCTTATAATTTTGTAATTCTCCCGATTTTATAAAATTTTCATCTGCCTCTTGATGCGTTTTTATAAGTGCTTTTTTCCCTTGTTGTTCGTATAAATCAAAAATTGTTTCTATTTCTGTTTTTGAGCCTGGCAAAGGAGATACATATCTGCCGTCTGCCAAATAGCTACGTGAAACAATGCTGTCGTTTTGTGTGGTTTCAAAAGTAAATAAGTCTCTTGTTTGGATTGTTGTGCCTGCGGTATTCTCATCGTCAAAAACGGGGGCAAATGCAATCCAGTCATTTAGAGGGGTTATTTCTACTTTGTCTGATTTTTGCTTCGGTTTTGTTTGCTGGAATAAAGTTGCTGAATAACTGTAACTTATATTATAATCTTTAATTAAATATGGCATTTCTGCAAAATATGTTTTGCTACTCCAATCTGTCCAATCTCCCTTATATTTTTCTGTAAATAAAGTTTCAAAAGGAATTGTAGCAAGCTGTCCGTCGGGAATAATTATCAGATTTTCAATATCATAAAATAAACCACCTTTTAAAAACTCTTGTATTTCGGACGGAAATAATAAATTATAAAGCTGGAAAGCAAGTTCTTCATATTCATCTACACTATAATGTGTTCCATCAAATATTTCTTCTTCAAATAGGTCTGTTTCTGAAATAACAAAACGATAATCGCTTATTGCTTCATGTAAAGACGTTGCATGCAATGTCTCTACGATTGATACTTCTTTTATGATAAAATCTTTTTTGCTGATTGCAAAAATTGTAATTGTGCTGTCGCCAACAAAATAACTTAGCATTGCCGTTTTTTTATCTAATAAATTAGAAATTTCTTTTACTGTGGCAGGAGAATTATTGTATTTAAGGTTATAATAATCAGGATATTGAGTTTCAAAAACTACAATTAAACTATCATAGGATCGTTGTGTGTTAAAAAGTCTGCTATTCCAGTCGTTTGCCAGGCTGTCGTTTTCTGCATTGTTTTTTAGATTTTTATAATTTGCAATATCAATGCTTAATTTATGTTCTAATTCTAATAAATTATCTGGTATTCCCGCAAAATTTAGAGCTTCTGAGCCAGCAAGTGCCTCCAATAAAACCGATGATTTGTTTTTTTCGGAAAAATAAAAAGCTAACTCTGCATAGTCCAGACCTGACAGGTTTTCAAAACCTGTCAGGTCTAAACACACATTAATTGCACCTTTGTAAATTTCACTTGCCTGTTCTCCAAGTGCAAGTTTATCTGATTTTGTGGAAATATCTTTGCGTGCAAGGGAAATTAATGTATCTGCCGCTTGATAATGACGGAGTGCAAGTTTGAGGCTTTCAAAATAACTTAACTCATACGAAATTGAATTGTTTTGAAAATTTGTATCTGTAAAAATTTTGGCTTTAGCTTTTAAATTACTCAATAAGTATTTATAATTAATATAATTTTTTATTACAGGTGCTTTTGTTATATTCGCAGTATCATTAAAATTTTTCAGGTTAGAAGCTACAGCAAGATGATAATATTTTAAAGCTTTTTCGTTTTCCAAGTCTCTATATACATTACCAATATTGTTATAAGAACCTACCATTGCAATATTCTTGTCGTCAAGTAATTCTTTTTTTATTTCTAAACTTTTATAATAATACTCTAAAGCTTTGCTATATTCTAATTTGTTAGCATATACAAGTCCTATATTGTCATAAGTATCTGCAACATCAACATGTTTCTCTCCGAATAATTCTTTTTTCATTTCTAATCCAATAAAATGATATTCCAAAGCTTTGTTGTATTTAGATTGTTGGTTGTAAATAATTCCAATATTGCTATAAGAAGCGGCTATATCATAATGTTTTTCTCCGAATAGTTCTTTTCTAATTTCTAAACTTTTAAAATAATATTCTAAAGCCTTATCGTATTCATGTTTTTTACCATAAACATTTCCAATACCGTGTAAAGAAGTTGCTACATATCTATTTTTTTCACCAAATATTTTTTTTACTATTTCCAAACAGGGTTTGTTCATAAAAAATAAATTTGCTCAAAAATATTTATATTTGTAACTGAAAACTAAACAAATAAAATATATGAGCAAATTTGACATCAAAATTAATTATTATTATTGTGAATTGCAAAATAGACTAAAAGATACCCGAGATAATCGTGGTAAAAAGCATGATTTATCATTAGTTATTTTGTTGTTTATGTATGCAATAATTAGAACTTCTGGATTTATAAACTATCTTAAAATTCATCGTCAGATGAAACGAGATTTTCCATTTATACAAAAAAAAATAGGATTAGAAGCAAAAAAATGTATAAGTTATACACAGTTAAAAAGAGTGATGTCAATTATTGATTATGAGGAGTTTAATCAAATTAACAATATTGTTTTTGAAAAGGAGGTAAAGAAAGAAGGCAGAAAGTGGAAATCTATTGATGGCAAGGAACTTAGAGGAACTATTGATAAAATAGCAGGAAAAAAACGTAGTGAAAATCTCATTCAACAAGTTTCACATAGCAACAAAGAAAATAAAGTTATAGGATTTTATAATGGTTCAAAAGAGTCAGAGAAAACGGTAGTTAAGACTTTTGTTGAAGAATGCCCCGATTTTACAGAAGAAGCTTTTACATTAGATGCTTTACATACAGATGTTTCTCTATTAGAATCTATAAATAAAAAAAATGGTGTTTACTTAGTGCAAGTCAAAGGAAATCAAAAAAAACTGCTTGAAGAATGTGAACATACTCATAAAAATTTAGTGGCAAAACACGAGTTATCAAGTATAGATAAAGGACATGGTAGATTAGAAAAAAGGAAAGGCTTTTTGTATAATTTTAATGTAGAATGTTTAGATGATAGATGGGAAAAGTCTGGAATTCAAACTCTTATAGTTGTTAATAGAGAACGAACAATTCTCAAAACAGATAAAAAATCAGATGAGATTGTATATTTTATATCTAATCTTAATTTGAGTCAAACAACTGGGAAAGAGCTTTTTAATGCAGTAAGAAATCACTGGAAAGTTGAAGCAGACCATTATGTACGAGATGTAACTTTAGGAGAAGATAAAATACAATGTTTAAAAGAAAATATACCAAGAGTTATGGCAGTTGCTATTGGAACTGTTTTAAATCTTTTTAGACGAAAAAACACAAAAAATAATATCACAGAATTGAGAGAAGATTTAGTTAGAAATAGACGTTTAGCAAATCAATGTTTTTGTGCATAACTTTTTTTTATGAACAAACCCTGTATTTCCAAACTTTTAAAATAATATTCTAAAGATTTATCGTATTCAGATTTTAAACTATAAATAATAGCAATATTAGAATAAATACCTGCGACATAAACATCTTCTTTTCCAATTAGTTTTGCTCTTATTTCTAAACTTTTAAAAAAATATTCTAAAGTCTTATCGTATTCAGATTTTTTACCGTAAACAATTCCAATATTATTATAAGCAATAGCTACAGCAATATTTTTTTCGCCTTGCAATTCTTTATATATTTCTAAACTTTTAAAATAATATTTTAAAGACCTCTCATATTCAGACTTGTTATCGTAAACTGCTCCAAAGCCATTATAAATATTTGCCGTTTGTTTATGTTTATTGCCAAAATATTTATTACAACATATAAGAGCAGTATCTAAAATAGAAATAGATAAGTCAAATTTTGATTGTAATTTTAAATTCCATGAAATATAGTATAATAATTGAACATGTTTTTCCCACATGAGTATATCATTACTCTCTTTTGCAATATTTTTATAAACATCGGCGGCTTTTCTATAATAAAATGTTGAACTATCAGTATTTTTTCCATAAAAATCATCTCCCAGTGCATAATATTGTTTTGCCAAAGTAGTATCGGCAGTAATATTTTGTGCAAATATTTGTGTTGCAAAAATTACTGTAATAATTATTAATGTAAGTTTTTTCATTTTAGTAAAAGTTTTTTTGGATAAAACAAAGATAGGATAACTTATTGAAAAATTATCCTATCTTAAATATATTAAAAAGCGAGTTTATTTCTGAGCTTTAAGCGTTGCTTGTGCAGCGGCTAATCTTGCGATTGGCACTCTAAATGGTGAGCAACTAACGTAGTCCATTCCAACTCCGTCGCAAAATTCTACTGAGGCTGGTTCTCCACCATGCTCTCCGCAAATTCCTACTTTAAGGTCTGGTTTTACAGAACGTCCTTTGGAAGTTCCCATTTCAATTAGTTGTCCTACTCCCTCAAAATCAATTACTTGGAATGGATCAACTGGAATAATTCCTTTATCAAGATAGATAGGTAAGAAATTACCAATATCGTCTCGAGAATATCCGAAAGCCATTTGAGTAAGGTCGTTTGTTCCGAATGAGAAAAATTCTGCATGTTCTGCAACGAGGTTAGCAGTAAGTGCTGCACGAGGAATTTCAATCATTGTTCCTACAAGGTATTCTACTGTGTCGCCGTATTCTGCAAATACTTTATTCGCAGTGCGTCTCACAATTTCTTCTTGCATTACGTATTCTTTTACAGTTCCGATAAGTGGCACCATAATTTCTGGGTGTGCATTGATTCCTTTTGCTTTAAGATTAAGTGCGGCTTCAATAATTGCACGAGTTTGCATTTCGGTAATTTCTGGATAAGTGTTTCCGAGACGGCAACCTCTATGTCCGAGCATTGGGTTGATTTCGTGAAGACTTTCCACGATTTCTAATAATGCTTGTTTTTTGTTTATTTTTGCAATTGTTTCATCAACTTCGTCTAAATCATCGCAGTCAAAAAGTTCAAATTTAAGATTTGCAAGTTCGTCTTTTAGCTCCATTGCGTTTGGTAAAAATTCGTGCAATGGTGGGTCTAATAATCTTACAGTTACAGGCAGGTCTTCCATAGCTTCAAAAATTCCTTCAAAATCTTCTCTTTGGTAAGGAAGTAGGGTTTCTAATGCTTTTCTACGTCCTGCTTCGTCTGGAGCAAGAATCATTTGACGCATAGAATCAAGTCTTTCTGCATCAAAAAACATGTGTTCTGTTCTTGTAAGTCCAATACCTTTTGCACCAAAATCTCTTGCAATTTTTGCGTCTTTAGGAGTGTCGGCATTTGTGCGAACATACATTCTGCTATGTTTTTCAGAAAGTTCCATTAATTTAGCAAAATCACCACCAAGTTCGGCTTCTGTTGTATCTACCGCACCATCAAGCACTTGACCTGTAGTTCCGTTTAACGAAATCCAATCACCTTCTTTAATAGTTTTTCCGGCAACTTGAACAGTTCTTGTTTTGTAATTAATTTTTAAAGCACCAGCTCCTGATACACAGCATTTTCCCATTCCACGTGCAACTACGGCAGCGTGAGAAGTCATACCACCACGAGCAGTAAGAATACCGTTTGCAGCGTCCATTCCAGCAAGGTCTTCTGGCGAAGTTTCAATTCTAACAAGAATTACTTTTTCACCTTTTTGTTTTAATACTTCTGCGTCTTCTGCAAAAAATACTACTTGACCAGATGCTGCTCCCGGAGATGCAGGAAGTCCTTTTGCAAGAATTTCTGCTTTTGCAAGTGCGTCTTCATCAAATACAGGGTGTAATAATTCGTCTAATTTATTAGGTTCTTGACGTAAAATAGCTTCTTTTTCGTCAATCATACCTTCGTTAAGCATGTCCATTGCAATTTTCACCATTGCTGCACCAGTTCTTTTTCCGCCTCTGGTTTGTAACAACCATAATTTACCGTCCTGAACAGTAAATTCAATGTCTTGCATGTCTTTGTAATGTTGCTCTAATTTTGTTTGAACATCAAAAAGTTGTTTGTAAATAGTTGGCATTGCCTCTTCTAATGAAGGGAAATTATTTGCTCTATCTTCTTCAGATACTTCAGCTAATTTAGCCCAACGTTCCGAACCAATTTTAGTAATTTGTTGAGGAGTTCTTGTTCCTGCAACAACGTCTTCTCCCTGTGCATCAATAAGATATTCACCATTGAAAAGGTTTTCGCCAGTTCCAGCATCTCTTGTAAAAGCTACTCCAGTTGCAGAGTTTGCTCCCATATTTCCAAATACCATTGCTTGAACATTTACTGCTGTTCCCCATTCACCAGGAATATTATTTAGTCGTCTGTAAAGGATAGCACGGTCGTTGTTCCAACTTCCGAAAACTGCCATTACCGAACCCCAAAGTTGCTCCCATGGGTCTGTTGGGAACGTTTTTCCAGTTTTTAATAAAACTGCTGCTTTAAATTTTGCAACAACATCTTTTAAGTCATCAACAGAAAGTTCTGTATCTGTTTCAACACCTTTAGCTTTTTTAGCCTGTTCAAGAATTTCTTCGAACGGGTCAATATCTTCTTTAGATTCTGGTTTCATATCAAGAACTACGTCTCCATACATTTGCACAAATCGTCTGTAAGAATCCCAAGCAAATCTTTCGTTTCCAGATTTTTTTGCAATACCTTCAACAGCCGCTTCGTTAAGTCCCAAGTTAAGAACAGTATCCATCATACCTGGCATAGATGCTCTTGCTCCCGAACGAACAGATAATAAAAGTGGATTTTCAGAGTCTCCAAATTTAGTTCCCGTAAGTCCTTCTAAATATATTACAGCTTCTTCTACTTCAGCTTTAATAAGCTCAACAGTTCCGTTAAAACCAAGTTCGTTGTATTCTGCACAAACTTCGGTTGTAATAGTTAATCCCGGAGGCACTGGCACACCAATAGACGCCATTTCTGCAAGGTTTGCACCTTTTCCACCAAGTAAGTTTTTCATTTTTGCATTTCCTTCTGATTTTTCTCCACCAAAAAGATATACTCTTTGTTTGTTTGACATAATTTGTTTGTTAATGTTTATATATTTATGTATTGTTATTTATTTTTGAATTTTTTATAAATATGTTTTCGGTGTAAAAATCTTTTTAACGAAAAGACTTTATATTCTTCATTTGTTAGTTCGTCTTTTTCGTTATCTATTTCTGCACCAATCCTATAACTACTATCTACTTTTATTCTAAAAGCATTTTTTGAACCTATTATTTTTTTACTATTAGCTACTTTAAAAGTAATTTCATCTTCATTTTCAATGTTTTTTACTTCTTCTTTAATATCCAAAGCTATATTTTTCACTTTTTTAAGAAGACTTTTATCTTTTATTTTTTTCAAATCTTTAGCAAATGATTTTATTATTCTAAATTTCATATTAATTATTGTGTTATAAAATCTCCATTAAAAATAGCATTTAATTCTTCTTCATCGGCTTCTGCTGTGTCTTCTTTTTTTATTTCGTGCAAAGCCATTAACATTCCTTTGTCTTCAATTAGTTCTAAATTTTGGCTATTTTTATACGCAAGTTTACTTAAATCTTTAAATGATTTATATAAATTTAAAAAAACATCTAATTTTTTATCTTCCGAAAAAGGCATTAACAAAAAACTACTCCCCGATTTATTTTTTAAAATAATAGGTTCGTTTTTTTGTTCATTAATTAGCTTTTTTATATCTAATTGTTGATTTGTAATTGTATATGTTTGCATAATTAATTTCTTAATGTTAATATTTATGTATTGTTTATTTATTTTTGAATTTGCCATGATTATTCATCATGGGTTATTTACAAATTCGTCTCTACGTGACTATTTTAATTCTTTTATACATTTCTGTTGCGGTAGGAAATTCTTCGTGAGGTATAGAGTTCCACGTATAGTCTCCAACTTTAATAGAATTAAGATGTTTTTTTATAATTTTGGAACGTTTTTTTGGTAAAACACCATAATTTATTCCCAAAACATCTTTAATCATTCGGTCAATTTGTTTTCGTTTTTCTTTTGGTTGTTTTCTATTTGCTCTAAAAAGATTATTTTTTATATCGTATTCTAATAACTCAAATTCATTGTAATCAGTTGCATCTGGTTTTAAAATATATTTTCCATTTGTGTCTTTTTCTACTGCTTTTCGTCCTTTTATCTTAGTATTTGTATCCGACTCTGCCATAAAAAAATTACTCCACAACCAATCTTTTATACCTTCTTGATTATTTTTGCTTTTTAAACTCTCATCATAATGTTCTAAATGTCCTTTAAATTCTGTATTTTCAAATATATATATTTCCTCTTGCCAATTTTCCTTTTTAAAAAACTTCTCATCACAAAGTTCCTGTTCTGTATATGCACACAAGCCGTTTTGTATATAAAAAAGGTTCATTACAATATCTAAATAAAACTTTTTTCTAAATTTAGAATCTGTATATTTTGGGTGTTGTTTATTATTATCTTCCAAATCCTCTTCCCATTTCTTATATATTTCAGAAAGAATTTGTGTTTTATCTAACTTTCTCATTTTTTAATCGTTTAATTCTAATTTTAACAAAGTAGAAAGTTTTAAATACCTTTTTCACATTTTCTTTTTCTCCTCTTCATTAAAATCATCTATCTCAAGGTCTCTTTCTAATATTGACAACTCTTGTAACGCATTATTTCGTTCTTCATCGCCTTCAAATTTAGAGTTAAATAGTTCAATTAAAACATCGTCCCAACGCATATATTTTGGGTGAATAAAATAATTATCAACATGCCTCTCTCCTTCGTAATAAAGTCTTTGTTCTACTTTTCCGTTTTCATTAAATTTAAGTTCAACTATTTCCCAAGGTTCAAAAGACGAAGCTATTGTTGGTGAATGTGTTGCAAAAAAGAATTGATTATTAGGATATGATTCTATAATAAAATCAACATATTGTTTTTGAACATCTGGATAAAAAGAATTTTCTGGTTCGTCTATTAAAATAATGGAATTTTCTGGTTTAATAGAATATAAAGGTATAGAACGTGCCAAAATTTGTTTTGTGCCAGTGCTTAAAAACTCTGTAGGAATTTCTTTTGATGAGATTTCGCCATCTGTTTTATATTTATAATTTTCTACTGGAATAAATTTTAAATCTTCCACAGAACTCGGATTTGTTTTTATTCGTAAGTAAAACTTTCTTAAAATAGGTTTTAAAAAAAAATCTAAATCAGCAAGTAAATTAGGATTTTTATTTTCCCACACTTCAATTTTTTTATTTATCTTATCTATTTCCGTTTTAGTATCTTTTATATTTCTTAAATTTTTAAAATTCTCGGAAATTTCTAAGTTAAAATCAATAGCCTTTTCTTGATATTTTTTTAAGTCTTGCAAAATAGAATACCAATGTTCTTTGGGGTCTGTTTTACTAAAATCAATAATTTCATTATAACCTTGTTCTTCATATTCTAAAATTTCGTCTTTATCAAGTTGTTTTATATTTTCCACACCAAAAGCGGGGAAATTTATTAATTTAGGCTTTGCTTGTTTGTCTGTAACTTTTTTTGAAATTTCTATTTCATTATTTAACTTATCGCCTATAAAATCTTTAATAAAATTTAAAATTGTAGTTTTTCCTGTCGCACTTTGTCCAATAATACATACTTTATTTAATGGCTCGCCTGTCTTTTTATGTCCTTTTGGATATGTTAAATCTAAAATTAAATTTTCAGAAAATTGATTGTAATTTTTTATTTTTATTTGAGTTAGTTGTTCTCGTGTAAAATCGTCATACAGCTGCCTTATCATTTCGATTGAATGCAAACGCTCTTCTTCTGTCATACTATCTAAAAGCTCTTGTGTGTAGTCTGATGTATCCATTTTTCGTTATTATCTTGTATGAAAATTTTGTATGAAATATTATATAAATACTAATTTGTATTTAATAACTCATTTTCAATTTACTCCACAACTTTGTTAAATTCCTTTGTCTAAAAGAATATTGTTTTCTATCATCATATTTGTGATATGCAGTCAGGTAAAAAATACCTGACTGAGGCAATGTCATGATTTTATGTTATCGGTGCTATGCAGTCAGGTGAAAAACACCTGACTGAGGCAATGTCATAATTTAATTTTATCTCCCATGCAGTCAGGTAAAAAACATCTGACTGCAATGTCATAATTTGATTTTATTTGCGTTATGCAGTCAGGTGAAAAACACCTGACTGAGGCATATATTTTAAAAAATTCTAATAATTTTGTTCTTTAATTTCAAAATATGATTGTGGGTGCAAACAGGCTGGACACATTTTTGGGGCTTTTTTGCCTTCGTGAATATATCCGCAGTTTCTGCATTTCCAATATATTTTGTCGTTTCTTTCAAATACTCTTCCTGCTTCTAGGTTTTCGTATAATTTTGTAAATCTATCTTCGTGGGCTTTTTCTACTTTTGCAATTGCTTTAAAAGCCGAAGCTATTTCTTTAAAACCTTCCTCTTCTGCAATTTTAGTAAACTCTGGATAAATATCTGTCCATTCTTCGTTTTCTCCTTCTGCCGATGCTTTTAAGTTTTCTAATGTTGTTGCTATTTTTCCTGCTGGATATGTTGCAGTAATCTCCACCATTCCACCTTCAAGGAATTTGAAAAATCTTTTGGCATGAGCTTTTTCGTTGATTGCAGTTTCTTCAAAAATAGCTGCAATTTGTTCTAAGCCTTCTTTTTTTGCTTGTTTTGTAAAGTAATCATATCGCATTTTGGCTTGCGATTCACCTGCAAATGCTTTTAACAAATTTTGCTCTGTTTTTGTTCCTTTTAGTGTTCTCATTATATTTGGTGAATTTTGAAAATATTTTTTAAAAAATTGTTACAAAAATACTATTTTTATTGATAACTAAAAATTTTATTGTTTTATTTAACTGAAGTTTCGGAGTTTATAATTAATTGATTATTACGTATATAATGTTT
>JAOZQN010000753.1 GCA_029932195.1 Bacteroidales bacterium
TGATTTACGATTTTTGATTTACGATTTACGATTTACGATTTACGATTTTTGATTTTTGATTTACGATTTTTGATTTACGATTTACGATTTACGATTTTTGATTTTTGATTTTTGATTTACGATTTACGATTTTTGATTTTTGATTTACGATTTACGATTTTTGATTTACGATTTTTGATTTACGATTGGTGGATACCTTAAAAGAATAAAAATTAATGGCGTAAGCCAATCAAAAATCGTAAATCGTAAATCAAAAATCGTAAATCGTAAATCAAAAATCGTAAATCGTAAATCGTAATTGCCATTTACGGCTTTATGTTTAATTTTTCAATATAACTTATTGCAAGTCTGATTTTTCCGTAGCTTATCTCTTGGTTTAATCTTTCGTATATAAGTTTTAAACTAGAAGCATCGTCTATCGTTTTTATTAGGTCGTATATTTTTCGCATTTCTGGTTTGGAAACAAGACTAAAAACATCAACATCTTTGCCATTAGTGTAGGCATTAGCAAGATGCGAAAAAATTGTTACGTCTTTTAAATTTCGTTTTTTACTAATCTCATCAACAGTAAGTCCTTCTTTATAATACTGATATGTAATAAGATAAGTCATTCCTTTTATCTTTTTTCCTTCGGTATCTTGTTCTTTTACAAAATTTATTATTTCTGAAATATAAGCATTACCATATTTCTTTATTCTAACTTCTGCCATTCCTGAAATATTAGCAAGTGCCTCCTCTGTAAAAGGTTTTTCTATACTTAGTTCTTCCAAAGTAGCATCGGTAGAAATAATATAGGGAGCAACATTATTGCGTCTTGCAAATTCTTTTCTTACAATTCGTAGTCGTTCAAAAAGGTCATTATTAATTTGTTGTGTTTTAGAGAGCGGTTTAGCATCTTTAATTCTATCGTCTTGTTTGCGTTTTATTTCATCAGATTTTACGAGTTTTACTTTGGCTTTTCTAAAAAGCACATTCTCACTTGCTTTTGTAAGTTTTAACTTGTTTTTTTGGTCGTAAGCAATTTCTATATATCCCTGATTTAAAAGCTGTAACAGAATTTGTTGCCAATCAAAATAGGAGATTTCTCTGCCTGCTCCGTGAGTTTTTATTTTATGATAATTTTTTTCCAAAATTTCTCTCTTTTCCGAACCTCGCAGGAAGTCAATAAGCAGTCCCATAGCAACGTCCTCTTCTAATCGATAAATAGCCGAAAGCACTTTTTGTGCGAGAATTGTGCCATCAAAATGTTTTGGTGGATTTTTGCATACATCACAATTTCCACAATCCTCTTCCAAGTATTCGCCAAAATAACTGAGCAAAATTTTGCGTCGGCAAGTTTGAGCTTCGGCAAGTTCCTGCATTCTTTTAAGTTTGGCAATTTCTACTTCTTTGTTGGTATGGTCGTCATTTTTTTCAATAAAATCTCGGTAAACCATCACATCACGATAACTGTAAAACATTAGCGTATCGCTTCTTAGCCCGTCTCTACCAGAACGTCCAATTTCCTGATAATAATTTTCAATATTTTTGGGCATATTATAATGAATAACCCAGCGAACATTAGATTTATCAATTCCCATTCCGAAAGCTATTGTAGCACAAACGATTGGAATATTATCATTAATAAAATCTTCTTGAACTTTAGAACGTTTTTTTCGTGGCAATTTGGCATGATAAAAAGCGGCATCTATTCCTTCGGCTTTTAGTTTTGCTGCTACGTCTTCGGTAGATTTTCGGCTCAGGCAATAAACTATTCCTGATTGTCCTTTTCTATTTTTCACAAAAGCAAGAAGTTTTGCCATGCGACCTGTTCCGGGCAAAACATTAAGACTTAGATTTTGACGATTAAAAGACGCTACAAATTTTATAGGATTTTCTATTCGTAGTTGTTTTATTATGTCTCGTGCAGTAATTTTATCGGCAGTTGCGGTGAGTGCAATTATTGGAACTTTGGGGTAGTAATGTTTTAAAAATTTTAGCTTGGTATATTCGGGTCTAAAATCGTGTCCCCACTGCGAAATACAATGTGCTTCATCTATTGCAAACAGGCTAACATCAAGTTCTTGCAAAATATAATAAAAATTTTCGGTAAGCAAACGCTCTGGAGAAATATATAAAAGTTTTATTTCGCCTGTATTTAGCTTATTTTCAACAGCAATCTGTTCTTTTCCTGTTTGCGAGCTGTTAAGATATTCGGCAGAAATTCCAGAAGCTTTTAGGCTATCTACTTGGTCTTTCATAAGGGCAATTAGAGGAGAAAGAACTATTGTTAATCCGCTCATAATCAACGCAGGAACTTGAAAAGTGATAGATTTTCCGCCTCCCGTAGGCATCAGAACAAGGCAATCTTTTTTTGCCAAAACAGTCTTGATAACTTCCTCCTGCATAGGACGAAATTTATCGTAACCAAAATATTTTTTTAGTATTTTTTGTGCTTGCATACGAAAGTTTTTATTCTTTGGTCTTGAAATTTTGAAGTTTTGAAATTTTGAAGTTTGAATCCACTCCGAAAAGCATCTTTTTGCCAAACTCGGCATTGGATACTAATTTTAAAATACTCATTTACAATTAAGTAGTAACACTTTGGACTTTGGATAAAAAAATAATCAGGTGACTGCTCGGTTAAGTCAGCGGGTGACTTAAAGTCACCCGCTGACTGTTTCGGCT
>JAOZQN010000754.1 GCA_029932195.1 Bacteroidales bacterium
ACACTATATAGCCTTAACCGTTAGATTACTTAAAAAAAAGTTTAAATGAGTTCTACTTTTGTATTTTTTAAAACAAAAAATAAAAAGCAATCTTTTTTCTGTAATTTTACAGTTATTAAAAACAAAAGTCCACCATTAAACTGACAAGAAAACAGGATAAATAATTTAATTCAATAATATAAAATTAATAAAATATGAAAAAGTATTCAATTATTTGTATATTCATTCTATACACATTAAGTGCATTTAGTCAGGTTTATGATTATAAAATAAATCCTAATAATAAAAACTGGAATGAACTTAAAACAGAAGCAGAAAGATTAAATGCCTTGCAGATACCACAAATAATATTAGAAAAAATATCAACAGATGATTTAATCATAAGCTGTTTAAATTATCCTGCATTTGGACATTATCTTGCATATAACTATCAACAGACAGGTTTTGACTATGTTTACAATAATTTTAACGGATTACAAGAATTATTTAATAGAAAAGATGCTGGTAAAAAACTACTAAACCTCTACAAGTCATTTGCAATTGAAGGTAATAATAGTCTGGGGATAGATACCGCTTATTTATCAATCAGATTTAATTTTTTGGAGCTTATAATTTCACAAGAAATAATTATTAAACAATTATCATTTAAAGAAAAACAAGAACTTGTTGAAGTGGCTCAAAATAAGTATTATTCAAAAATAAATAATGAGACATTCAATTCTATTTATGGAATTATACCAACATTGCTAATAATCACAAGAACTATAAATGAAGTAAATCAAGATTTACTAAAAAATTATAGCTCTGTCGTAGTTTTTATGCAAACAAGCCAATTATCTGATAAAAATGATATTAGTATAATAATAAATAGCTCATCTAAATTTTTAAAACAATAAACTATGAAAAAAATATTAATTATCCTATTTACAATAGGATATCCTATGTTGATTTTCGCACAAGTCAATATAGACTTAAATGCAGGAATAGGATTTAATAATGTAATTTATAATCCTCTTCCACAAAACTTAACCGTCCAAATAAAGCCTACTTACTCGGTGGGAATGTCAAGTATGTATTCATTTAACAATTCATTTGCAATTGCAACAGGTATTAGTTTTAGTAAGAAAAATTTTAGCTACACAGGTTTTATGAATTTTTCATCTGATATCAATGACAATACTAAAATTGTTAGATATGAAAATAATTACCAACTTATTTATGCAGAAGTCCCTATAAATATTGGAATAAATAAAGAAATAGGAAAATGCAATTTGTTGTTTTTCTCAGGAATATATTATTCGTATAATATTTTTAATAAAGGTCGTTTTAAAGCAGAAGATGGTGTTGAATTTGAAAAGAAATTTTCGGATTATTTTCACAAACAAGATATTGGTTACAATTTCCTTATTGGTTTTGGTTATAAATCAGTTTCTTTAAAAACATATTATAAACAGAGTTTATTTGATTTGGAATTAGATAATAATTATCAAGCTAAGTTCTGTGAGATTGGAATTCTTTTATCCTATAATCTTATAAATTTAAAACAAAAAAAATAATGAAAAATAAAATATTAATGTTTGTAATCATTCAACTAAACGCTTTTTGTCAAGTTTATACAGGTGTAACAATATCCACTCCAAACGGAGAACCTGTATATGCAGAAAAATTAGTTTCAGCAGATTTCACATCGCAACAAAAACAAGACAGTAAAAACTATTGGCTAAATCATTATAATAATAGAATTACTTTTGTGGATGAAGCAACGGCATCGTATAATTGTCATGGTTACGCATGGGAAAAAGCAGAAGGTTCTGGCACATCGGTCTGGTTAAGTACACCACAAGACGATAAGTATTGGAATGACGGTAGTTATATTGAAGTAAACTCTTGGTCAGATGCAACAGTTGTTTCATTCAAAAGTGATGACCACTCTGCAATAACAACTTGTCAACAAGGGTATTTTATTTCAAAATGGGGAGGTGCACCATTATTTAAACACACAATAAATGACTGCCCTTATGATAGTCGTTCTATAAAATACTACAAGTTATCATCAAATTCATGTAGAGAATATTATGAAAATAAGACTATTACCTCGAATACAAATAAAACAGGTTGCATCTTATTAATCAAGAATATAAATGTAAAAAACAATTCGAAATTAATAATTGACGCAAGCCAATATGTAAAGATAAAAGGTCCTTTTGAAATCAAGTATGGATCAACATTAGAAGTAAAATAATTTTATAAACTTTTAAAAACAAACAAAAATGAAATCATTAAATTTTTTCTCTGTAACATTAGTAATAATGCTATTATCAACATCAGTATTTTCACAAATTTATGTAAAAAGCAATGGAAATGTCGGAATAGGAACTAATAATCCTACTCATAAATTTCAAGTAAATGGACGGATTTATCTAACTGGGAATGGAAACACATTTAGAATTTTGCCAAACAATCCAGGAACCGAAATCGGAACAACTACTGATAAAATAGATTTTTGGTCTTCTAATACAGGACACAATAAACTTTATGCACAGAAGTTTTATAAAGTATCCGATAGCACATTAAAAATGAATATCTTGCCAGTTAAAAATGGACTTAATACTATTATGAAATTAAACTCATATTCATATTATATGAAAGAAGATAAAGAAAATCCT
>JAOZQN010000159.1 GCA_029932195.1 Bacteroidales bacterium
ATATGAAAAAAAACATATATTTGTAAATGCCTGGTAATCATACCAACACTGTTATGTAAGGACTACCAAAATTTCAGCTACGGTGATTGATAAAAATTGCAATACTTAATTTATTGTAAATCAAAATAATAAATCATTTATAGCTATATTTTGTGCAACATTTAAGTAATTACCTTTTTTTTTGCACAGGTGGAAAACTTTTGGATAAAAGTAATAAAAAAAAATAAGAAATGAAAAGAATCATTTCTTATTTTTTATAATATTTTTCTGAAATAGAAAAATTTAGAATTTAGGACAAGAAATTACTGAATGTCTTTTATTTATTCCTGTTTTTGCTTCAAATTCGTATATTAATGAAATTTCGTGAGCACCTCCTGTTGTTCCTAGCATGTCTGAAACTGTGAGATCGTAACTGTATCCCACAGTAAAATTAAATATTTTGTATCCAACAAGAAATACTACTGCATCTAAGTTTGTCTTCTTTGTTGTATTATTAATCTCTTTCATAATAGGCATTCCTCTAATCCACACACCAAGCGTAAAAGGATCGTGATTCCAATATCCACCAATATCAAACTGACCTGAGCCACCTTGTTGCCTGTAATAGAATGATGCTGTAAGGCTTTCTCTATTATCTTTAGCATACGCTCTACGTCGTGTTGCTTTTCCTACATAAAACTTATATCCACCAAATACGGAATATTTCATATCTACATGTGTAGCATTTCCTGTAAGAGATTCGTCTGGTTTAAACAAGTGATCCACAGTTGTCCCAATCCAAAATTGTGGACCATAAATAAGTACTGATGCCGTTGCGTCAATGTAGAGGCTACGAGTATCAGGGATTGGCTCCATAGTTGCATTATCTGGATTTGGTAATTGATCTCCAAAAACTAATTTTTGATATTTTAAACTCCTTTGAGACATTTTTACTTGAACTCCTGGTCTAAAATATATTTTCTCTCGTTTAACTATGGGTGTGTACCAAGAATACATAACACCAAAATCTGTTCGTGCAAGTTCTCCGTCTCCTGCCTGGTCTTTAAGCACCAAAAAACCTAGACCACTATTTATTTTATAAAAATTTTGGTCGTAAGAAGCAGCAAAGGTAACAAAAGTGCCTGGTATAGACGGCCATTGATCTCTATAATTTGCCACAATTCTACTATGTTCTGTGCTACCAGCAAAAGACGGAGCAAGAATAGTTGGCGAGGCATAAAACTGAGAAAAATGAGCGTATTGTGAATATCCACTTGAAAAAATGAATACTATTATTGTTGTTATAAGTAGTTTTGCTTTCAATTTGAGTGAATTTTTAAGAGGTGTTTTTCCAATATAACGAATACAAATTATTATTATTATAATGAAATTAAACTAAACTTCAATATTATAATATTTATCTGATACAACAAAATAAATACCAAAAATATTTTTTTTTATATTTCTCTAAAATAAATAACTATATTTGTCTTCTTTTTATTTCAATTAACATATGTATGTTATCAACATTTTATGAACAAAAAACAATATATTTAGTAATAATTTCATTTTAAGTAAAACAAATTGCTATCTAACAACACAAAATAGAAAACGAAATAATGAAGAAAATATCTATAATTGGTGCAGAGTCTACAGGTAAATCTACTCTTGCTAAAACTCTTGCAAGTTATTTTAATTCTCAATATATACCAGAATATGCAAGAGAATATATAAATAACTTAAATCGAAAATATAATTATAATGATTTAATTATTATAGCAAAAAAACAAATTGAATTAGAGAAGAATTATTCAAACAATAAATTTATTTTTTTAGATACAGATTTAATTATTACTAAAATCTGGTTTTTAGAAGTTTTTAAAAAAACGCCCAAATGGATTGATAAAGAAATATTAGGAAATAAGGCAGATTTTTATTTACTTTGCAACAATGATATTAAATGGATACCAGACCCTGTTAGAGAAAATGGAGGAGAGAGAAGAGACTATCTTTTTAATTTATATGAAAATGAATTAATTAAAATAAATGCAAGTTATAAAATAATAAAAGGAAAAGGAAATGAACGATTTGAAAATGCAAAAAAAACAGTCCAAAATTTACAGTTATCAGTTAAAAACTATCAGTAAACAGTTATCAACTTTCAATAAAACAGTTTTTTATATAGGTATCTACTTTATATTAATAATGTTTTTTACAGGTTGTTTTTCTGACAACAGAAATATTAGCTACGAAGAAGATGAAAATATAGAGGAAAGTATAGAACAAAATGATATAATGACTGACAGCTCATTTATGAAAATGATAAATATGCCTATTCATTTTGACTCTCTTGATTATATCATCTATCCATTAAGTATTTTTAAAAATAACGATAGAAAGTCCTCAAAAAGAAGCTACGATTATGAGAAGTGGGATTATAATTCAAACTACGATAACTATAATTACGAAACTTATGACGAATACTCAGGTGGTTTTTATAACCTTGTTTTTCAAAATTCAAAAACTGGTGAAATAAAATATCTCACAGATAAAAGAATAAGAGGCAGTAGTTTTCGTTATTTAAGAGAGATATATCATAAAACAGGAAAAAAATACCTTCTTTTAGAATTAAAAGATGCTGATACAAATAAAGATGGACTGATTGATTATAAAGACATCACATCTTTATATATTTGTGATATTTCAGGAAATAATTTCACAAAATTATCACCAGAAAACGAAAATCTTGTAAACTGGAAAATAGATAACCAAATAGGAAAAATATATTTTCAAACACAAAAAGATATAAATAAGGACGGTTTTTTTGATACGGCAGATAGCACCTTACTCTATTTTATTGATGTTACAAAAAACATGAAAATTACAAAAATAAATTTTAAATTATAAACTTATAAATAAGTTTTTAGTTTTTAAATTGGCTACCTACTTATTTTGAATTAAAAACTAGAAACTCATAAATTAACCCCCAAAAGACATGAAAAAATATTTACTTTACACAATTATTAGTTTTATCTCACTTTTTTTAATAAATGATAGTATATTTGCACAAGGAAAAACAGATTATTCTGACAAAAACAGAGATGTATTTTGGTTTCATATAGGATTACGAATATATAAAGACCCAGAACTTGGAGAACGATACAAAGTAATAAAATATGGCTCTACGGTTCATAGTGGCACGATAAAAGAATATGACGAAAAATTATGGGCAGGACTAAACAGTGGTTCAAAAATAGCCATAGGTCCATTTAACACTTATGAAGATGCCAAAAAAGGATTACGATTTTATGACACAAGAAAATCAGAGGCAGATACTGTTATTCATAACGATAACAGAACAATATATTACTACTTAGTAAAACCATCTAAATCTAAAAGACTAAAAAATTGGCAATTTGAAAGAATGCCAGCTGCTGTTACTTCAGGAAAAACTAATAATTTTTTACAATTATTAAAAATTAGTTTAAATCAAAAAAAACTTGTTATAGGTCCCTTCTCGTCTCTTCTTGAAGCAGAAGAATCTAAAAAGATTTTTAGACTTGATGAGTAAGAATGTTTATTGGTTTATTAGTTTATTGGTCTCTACAGCAGACCAATAAACAAGTAAACCAATAAACAAATAAACGAATAAACCAATAAACTAACAAAACCAACCCACACATGAAAATTAGAATTTTGTCTTTAATTGCCTTGCTGACAATTGGCTTATTTAGTTGTAATACAACTAATATTGAAGAAGTTACAGATGTAGATACAGTAAAAGCAGAAGAGAATATTTATCCCAATACCAAAACTTTTTACAAAAGCGGTTTAAATGGAGATAATGCTGCAATAATCGCAGAGTCAATTATTTATGATGTTAATGTAACGCCAATAGAAGGAGACGAATGGTCAGAATATAGTTTAAAAGGGACTAATACAGAAGCACTTGAAAATATTATTTTTCATGCAATTTACAATGGTAGGCTTACTGCTTATTCATATAAGGACGAAGACTTTTTTGGAGAGGACGTAAAAGGTAATGTTATTAGTATTGAAGAAGTTAAGGCTTTTGAAAAAGAATATAAAAATAACCCATTGGCAAAAATAGAATTTAAAGAAGACTGGTATTTTGACGAAGAAACTTTAAAAATGGGTAAAGAGGTAAAATCTGTTATTTTTGGATACAAACAAAAAGAAAAAATTGGATACAGAGCACTATTTAAAGTATATTTAGATAAAGAAGAGATTTAATTGGTTATGCAAAGTATTGTAAATCAAAACCAATAAATAAAAACCAAAAACCCAATTATTAACCCTTAAATCAATTAATTATGAAATATTATGTAAGAAAAATTAGCTTATTGTTAATTTTATTAACAATATCATCAACAATGTTTTTATCATCATGCAAAAAAGAAGACCACGGAACAGCCCCCGACGTTCCACCAGAAGGAGCTTTTGTTATGGATTACAGCAACTTTAAAGATGCCGAAAAAAGCATTACAGATGAAAAAGGAGCAGTAAATTTTGGAGTTGCATTTTTTCAGGTTGGCATCTGGAACGCAATTCTAACAGGATTACTCGCTGTACCTGTAGCAACTTATGTAGAAGCACTTAAACATGTTCCTGTTCATCATTCAGGAACAACCTGGCTTTGGGAATACGAAGTAACTGTAATTTGGGTAACATATACAGCTCAACTTTATGGAACAAAAGAAGCAGACAAGGTTACTTGGGAAATGTTTATTTCTAAAAATGGCGATGATAATTTCCAAGAGTTTTTATGGTATGAAGGCTATAACAATCTTGATGGAACTACTGGACAATGGACTTTATACAAAAGTAATGCAGACCCAACAAAATACCTTCAAATAGACTGGACAAAAAATGCAACAGATAGCACTGGAAGTATAAAATACACAAATATAGTTGAAAGTGGAGCAGAAAACGGTGGATATATTTCTTATGGAAATGGACAAGATGGAGAGTTAGATGCTTATTATAATATTTATAATAAAGGACTAGATAACCTTACTGAAATTGAGTGGAGCATAGAAAACCACAACGGACACATTAAAAATGAAAACTTTTTTAATAATACAGACTGGCATTGCTGGGACACAGAATATTTAGATATAGATTGTGAATAATAATATTAAAGGGCACTCCTAAAAACTAGAAAATCCTTGATTTTTGAGTTTTTAGGAGTGCCCTTTAATTTAACAGGTGCATTATCAAAAAATATTTATATTTATTTTCGGAATTGACGACAAATTATTCATTTTTTTTTTTTTTATTAAAAATTGTTTTTACTTTTGCCAATCCATAAGATAGTTTTTTTTGTCTTTCTTTATTTAAGAATATTCATAATGTTTTATGGAGTTTATTAACTATTTTTTATTAATTTTTTATTAAAATTTTTTAACATGAAAAAGATTTCTTTAATTCTTGTAGCATTATTTTTTGCAGCAACTATGTTTGTTGCATGTGGCGGTGGCGAAACAACAGATAACCACGACACAGACACAGAAGAAACAACAACTGATGAAACAACAACTGAGGATGTAGTTGCAATTGATGGAAAAGCAATTTACGAAGGTAATTGTGTTGCATGCCACGGAGCAGATGGTAAAGGTGTTGCCACATTCCCAAGTTTAGTAGATGGAGACAAAAAAGAAGACATTATTTCTATTACAACAAACGGTAACCCTGAAAAAGGTATGACAGCATACAAAGACGTGCTTTCTGCTGGCGAAATTTCTGCAGTTACAGATTACATTTTAGGATTATAGTATTAATGTTTTTTTATAATTAAAAAGTTATAAAGTAGAAAATTAAATTTCTATTTTACAACTTTTTTTTTGGATTAGCTATAAAAGTTGTAATATTTCCATAAAATCTACAACTCTTTAAACATTTTCAAATAATTTTCTGGATTATTTACACTTTTCAATAACCACTGAACAAGTATCTCATCATTTTCTTTTTCCGATAATTGCCAATTTACTTTTTCTGTTTGCATTTTTAATCGCAAATGATGCAAAATTATTGATGCAGAGACAGATATATTAAAACTTTCGGTAAAACCATACATTGGTATTTTCAGAAATTCATCGGCATTATCAAGCATAAGTTGTGTTAGTCCAGGTTGTTCTGAGCCAAAAAATAAAGCAAATTTTCCTTTTGTAACATCAAAATCATGAACATCAACATCGTTGGTGTGTGGAGTTGTAGCAATAATTCGGTAGCCAGCTTTTTTAAGCGTATTAATAGACTCTAATGTATTGTTTTCTTGCGAATTATACTTGTTCAGATTCAGCCATTTAGACGCTCCCACTACCACTGCTGGATTTAATGTATATTTATTTCTATTTTCTATAATATGAACATCTTGCACACCAA
The DNA here is from genome assembly GCA_029932195.1 of Bacteroidales bacterium. Lineage (GTDB taxonomy): Bacteria > Bacteroidota > Bacteroidia > Bacteroidales > JAOZQN01 > JAOZQN01. Next base: position 6,385 of record JAOZQN010000159.1, read on the forward strand.
AGCAGTCGCAAGTTCGCAAAACAGCACTCGCATTATGAGGCTGATAAATATCCTCCAAAGCCACTGTCATATAACGAGTTCTGTCTTTTATAACTTTTTTAAAAAGCTCAAAACGACGCTCACTTATGTTCGGCGAAATAAAATCTATAAATTCTTTATTCATATTTTTTAAAATGTTTATTTCACATTAATATTTACAATTTGAAATCATAATATTATCAAAAGGTATTAAAAAACAACTTATTTTTGAGTTTTTAGGAGTGCCCTTCACTATTTAACAGGCGTTAGCCAATTAAAAACTCAACATTAAGAACTTAACACTATTTAATTATCGTATCCAAATCTTTTTAATTGTTGGTGGTCGTTTCGCCAATTTTTGCGAACTTTTACATATTGCTCTAAAAAAACTTTTTTGTCGAAGAATTTTTCTATGTCTCTACGAGCCGAAATTCCTATTCGCTTGAGAGCACTACCTTTATGTCCTATCAATATTGGTTTTTGCGACTCTCTTTCTACAAAAATAATTACTCTTATTTTAATAATATCTTCCTCCTCTTTAAACGTTTCTACTTCAATTTCTACGGCGTAGGGGACTTCTTTTTTGTAGTTCAACAATATTTTTTCTCGCACAATTTCCGATACAAAAAATTTTGCTGGTTTGTCGGTAATTTGATCTTTGTCGAAATATGCAGGCGATTCGGGCAGTTTTTCTAAAATATTATTAAAAACATCTTCAATAGCAAACTTGTGAAGTGCCGAAATAGGAAAAATTTTAGCATTGGGCAATATTTTTTCCCAACGTTCAATTATTCCGAGAACTTTTTCTTGCTCACTTTGGTCTATTTTATTGATAAGCAAAAATACTGGAATATCTAATTTTTTCACTTTTTCAATATATTCAATATTTTTATCATAAGTCTCATAAATATCTGTAACATAAAGAATTATGTCTGCATCAGCGAGAGCAATATCTACAAATTTGAGCATAGAATCTTGCAATTTGTAGTTTGGTTTTAAGATACCCGGTGTGTCGGAGTAAACTATCTGATAATCATCAGTATTAACTATACCCATTATCCTATGCCTCGTAGTTTGCGACTTAGAAGTTATGATAGAAAGTTTTTCGTTTGTCAAAACGTTCATCAACGTAGATTTGCCTACGTTGGGATTACCTATTATATTTACAAAACCTGATTTGTGCATTTTTTTATTTATTTAAAAGTTCATTTTTAAAACGTTTTTTTAGAGAGTAAACAACAAAATCGTAAAAGGGATAATGCTTATAAACTTGCTTTCCTTGTGTATTTTCTCCTCTACGTTTTTTGTTATATCTTTCTATTAATTTTTCGGCAAGATTAATTGCTTTTTTTGATTTATTCCAATCTTTTTGTCTTCCACTTGCTTCAACTAATTTTTTACTAATCTCTTTCCATTTCCCTTTTCTTTTATTTTTTAAATTTTGTTCATTTAAACCTAGTATCTCATTTAATTCGTTGTCAATATCTTTATCAGAAGAACTAATTTTCCCCGAAGTATAACTATATTTTATTTTCAAATTAAAATCTTTTGCTTTCAGTAATTTTGAATTGGGGATATATTTTAATTCTTCATTTTCTTTTTTTGCTCCACAATGTTGATTTTCACCATCTTGATTTCCAAAACAACATGCCAAAAGATTAGAATATTCTAATTGAAGTTCAGGAAATTTATTTTTATCTTTGGGTTTAAAATGCTCTATTTGAACGACTATATGATTACTATCATTTTTAATTTCTTGCATACAATAACAACAAACAAAACCTGTTTCTTTTGCAAGAGCAAATTTAACAGCAAAATTGGCATTTTTATCATTTTTTAATGTAGCGAAATTTGCATCCTTATCTAATTTTTTTAGCTGTTTAAATTCTTTTGGCTCTTGTTCTTTTTTTATATGTCTCATAAAAAATCAGTTTATTTTTTGATATGATATTGCATTGTTATCATCATATATAATTTCTATATCTCTTAATTCAAATAAAGTTTTGGTTTGAATTATATATTCATCATTACTTCCTAATAGATTATATAATTCTTTATATTTTTCAAAAACTTCGTCAATATTATTATTATCAAACTCTTCCATTATATCAAATAAATTATCTATTTTATTTTCTATTTCCTCAGGACGCTCTTTTATTTGCATATAATCATATAAGAAAGTATTAATATTACTACCGTAAGTATAATTTAAGTCAATAACCTTATCTTTTGTAATATTATAAACTTTTTTATTTTCATTTTTTAGATTAATAACTAATAAAGGACTATGTGTTGTTATTATAAAATGAATATTAGCAAACGTTTCGGATAAAATATTTAAAATATTTTTTTGCCATTTTGGGTGTAAGTGAGTATCAATTTCGTCTATAAGCACAATTGCTTTTGTTTGTCTAAAATCTTTTTCTGGTGGAGTCAGTTCATATAAACGTTTGATTAAAAATCCTATCCAGATAATTACATTGTTTAATCCTTGACTAACTAATTCTAAAGGAACACCTTCTTTTGCACCAGACGTAGTTATAGCAACTAACTTTTTATCACCCTTTTTACCAATAGTTATTTTAATATTTTCGTTGGTAATTTTATTTATAATATTGTAGAATTTTTCTAATAATTCTTGCTCCCCACTAAAACTAACATCGAATAGCCAATTTTTTACTGTAGAAAATTTATTATCAGGAATATTAGAAATTAAATGAATTATATCACTAAGATTTGGTTCTTTAGGTTTGTTTATTAGTCTTAATTTTGTTGTTTCAATTTTCTCTTCCTGAACTTGAGAAAATCCAATTATAGGAATACGAAAAATACTTGTATCAATAACAGATTCAAATTTATTTGCCTCTATAATAAGGTCTTCTATTCGGACGTTGTCGGTATAACTATTATAACTAAAGGTTATATTATTTTCATGTTTCTTGTCTGTTTTATAATCTATTTTTATGCTTCCTCGTTTTTCATAAGTAGGTTTGGCATTTTGCGTTTCTGTTATTTTTAATAAACTTTCTATTTTTGAAATATCAAAATTATTTTCATCGTGGTCTGTTCCAGCAAGTCCGAGAGCAATTGCCCTTAAAATAGTTGATTTTCCTGTTCCATTTTCGCCAAGCAAACAAGTGATTTTTTTGGATAAATCTATCTCAATATTTTCAAAATGCCCAATATTTATAAGTTCTAATTTTATCAATTCTAATTCTTTTTTTTCGTCCTTTTTATTTTGTGTTTTTCCTCTATATTTTTCTATATTTTTAAAATATTCGTTTTGTTTTACTTCGTTCAAAAACTTAATTTCAAAATTTTCAGTATATTCATGTTCTAATTTTAATAAATCATCTATTCTTTTTTTGTCTCCTTCTATAAAAGCATCTAAACTTTTAATATAATCATTTTTATTTTCATAATTTTTATACCAAAAATTGACTTTATCTCCTTTTTTAGTTTTCTCTTGAATAAAACCAGATATAATTTTTGTTACTTTATTAAAAAAAGCAGCATTTTTTTCAGATGATTTTGCTGCAAACCTTAAACTTGTTTGATTATTTTCCCAAATTTCAAAAAAGATGTTAGGTGTTTTTGTTTTCCAGTCCTTCCCCTCCCAAAAAGAGATAATAACAACGTTTGCACCAAGAAACCAATATCCTTTTTCTAATCTGTCATATCTATTAGTTGTTCGTAATGAGAAAAACAAATTTGGGTCAGTTTTTCGTTTATCTAACAAAAAAGCTAAAATATTTTCGTGCATTTGGGCTAATGTATCCATAATTAAGATAATTTATTGGTTTAAATTGGCTTATGAAAAAGAGTGAAATAAAACTTTGCCAAAGTTTAAAACTTTGGCAAAGTTGGTTATTTTACAAACTCCAATAAGTCATTTCGTTTATTTTTTTTCTAAAAATACCTTTTATATCAATTAAAATTCCCTTATTTTTACTTAAAGATTTAAAATATTTCTCGTCTAAAATTTTGTATTCCTTATGATTTACGGCAACAATTATTGCATTATAATCTTTTTGAGGTTCGTCTTTTAAAATAATTCCATATTCTTTTTTTACCTCTTCTTTGCTTGCATAAGGGTCTATAACATCAACATCTACTTTGTAAGACTCCAATTCTTTTATGAGGTCGGCAACTTTGGTGTTACGAATATCGCTAACGTCTTCTTTAAAAGTAATTCCCATAACCAGAACTTTAGAATGTCTGATATTTTCGTCGGCAGCAACAATTTTTTTGACAGTTTGTTTTGCCACATATCCACCCATTGAGTCGTTTACAAATCGCCCTGAATTTATTATATGTGGGTGATAACCAAGCTGTTTTGCTTTGTGCACAAGATAATACGGGTCAACGCCAATACAGTGTCCTCCAACAAGTCCGGGAAAGAATTTCAAGAAATTCCATTTTGTTCCAGCAGCTTCAAGAACTTCAAAAGTATTGATGTCTAATTTATTGAAAATAATAGAGAGTTCGTTCATCAAAGCGATATTTACGTCTCGTTGAGTATTTTCAATAATTTTAGCAGCTTCAGCTACTTTTATAGAACTTGCCCTATGCACTCCATTTTTTAGAATTGACTCATAAATTTGTGCAATATCTTCGGCAGATTCGGCATCGCAACCCGATGTAATTTTTGTTATTGTAGTGAGTGTGTTAATTTTATCTCCCGGATTAATTCGCTCAGGAGAATATCCAACTTTAAAATCTTCCATAAATTTTAAACCAGAAACGTCTTCTATTACTGGCACACAATCCTCCTCTGTGCAACCAGGATATACGGTTGATTCAAAAACCACATAGTCGCCTTTTTTTATAACTTTACCAACTGTTTTACAAGCACTTAAAAGAGGTGTAAGGTCTGGCAAATTATTTTCATTTATTGGAGTTGGCACTGCCACAACATGAAAACTTGCTTCTTTAACTCTTTCTAAATCAGTTGTATATTCTACATCAACACCTTCAAATTCTTCTGATGCTACTTCGTTGGCTGGGTCTATATTTTTATTTAACTGACCCACAACCCATTCGCTGATGTCAAAACCTACTACTGAATATTTTTTACCAAATTCTATTGCAAGTGGCAAACCTACATATCCTAAGCCTATTATAGAAATCTTTGTTTCTTTTGATGCTATTTTTTTTAACATTGTATTTTTATTGTTTTACTGAAGTTTCGGAGTTTATAATTAATTGATTATTACGTATATAATGTTTT
>JAOZQN010000755.1 GCA_029932195.1 Bacteroidales bacterium
TGGCAGAATAATACAGAACAAAGAGACGATATAACTTTAATTGGTATAAAAATATAATATAGTCTTTAGGACAACACTCTGTTAAATTAAGTAGATGGACAATTTAAAATGGATAATTTATAATTAGTTTACTCCTGATTATCAAGTGTAAACCAATCGTAAATCGTAAATTTAAAATTGTCAATCTACTTAAGAAGTCTTTATTAATAGTTTATTGGAATATTAAAAATCTTTTTAATTTACTTATATACATGGCTTTACAAGAGGCAGCAAACTGTTATACCATTAAATAATTGTATCATTAATCAATTTTAAAAACATGAAAAAAAACATTTTAGTAGTATTAATTTTATCTGTCTTATTTGTGGGGTGTTTTTCTTCAAATAATTCTAACACTCGTGAAGAAGGTAGTAATATGGACATGCTTGATGAGAACGAAAATAAAATAATTGGCGATGAGCTAGAGTTTATAGGAACATACGATAGTAAAACAGGCGTAATGGTCAATATTAGTTGTTATTGTTTTCAAACAGGATATTTTACAAGTAAGGAAGGAAAAGAATTTGTGATTTGTTTTGAAGATGGCACAGAAGAAGCTCCATGCTCTAAAAAATTAAAAATAATAGGATATTTTGAAAATGTTGTAATAGAACCAGAAAATACTTCCCCATGCCCAAAAGGCGAAAGAGAACTATTTTATGTAACAAAATTTGAATGTCTGTAAGTTAAAGCGTTAAAAAGTTGAAAGTTTATAAAGTTGAAAAATAATTTTACAACTTTTAACTTTCAACTTTATAAACTTTTAACTTTCAACTTTATAAACTTTAAGAGCCTCTTCAATTACTTTAACTGCATTTTTAAGGTCTTCTACTTTAAGGACATAAGCTATTCTTACTTCATTTTTTCCAAGTCCAGGAGTTGCGTAAAAACCAGCAGCAGGTGCAAGCATTACTGTTTGATTCTTGTAGCTAAAATCTTCTAGTATCCATTGGCAAAAGTGTTCTGCATCATCAATTGGTAAACTAATAATGGTATAGAATGCTCCTTTTGGCATTGGTGCGTAAACACCTTCAATTTTATTTAACTCTGTTACTACAAAATTTCGGCGTGCAATATATTCGTCGTAAACTTCTGTAAAATAAGTTGGTGGAGTTCTTAGTGAGGCTTCGCCAGCTATTTGTCCAAAAAGTGGTGGACTTAGCCGAGCTTGTGCAAATTTTAAGGCACTTGCCATTATTTCTTTATTCTTGCTAACAAGACAACCCATTCTTGTTCCGCATTCGCTGTATCTTTTTGATGTAGAATCAATTAGAATAGCATGTTCTTCTATTCCTTCCAACTGCATTACCGAAGTGTGAGTGTTTCCGTCGTAAACAAATTCGCGATAAACCTCATCAGAAATTAGATACAAATCATTTTTTATTGCAATTTCTTTTAATTTTTCCAACTCATCTTTGGAATACAAACTTCCTGTGGGATTGCTTGGATTGCAGACTAATATGGCTTTTGTTCTATCTGTAATTTTATTCTCAAATTCGCTAAGTGATGGCAAAGCAAAATCATTTTCTATTTTTGAAGTTATCGGAACAATTTTTATATCCGAAAAAACAGAAAAACTGTTATAGTTAGTATAAAATGGCTCTGGAATAATTATTTCGTCTCCAGGATTTAAAGCCGTCATCATAGCAAAAATAAGTGCTTCCGAGCCTCCTGTTGTTACAATAATATCGTTAAAATCTACATCAATTCCAATATTTTGATAATAATTGGCAAGTCCTTTTCTGTAACTCTCTTTTCCTGCCGAGTGGCTATATTCCACAACTTTTTCGTCGAAATTGCGAATTGCTTCGAGAGCTACTTCTGGAGTTTTAATATCTGGTTGCCCAATATTTAGATGATATACTTTACGCCCTTTTTTTTTCGCTTCTTCTGCAAAAGGAACAAGTTTTCTGATTGGTGAAGGCGGCATTATTTCCGCTCTTTTTGATAATTTTGGCATAATTTGAATATTTGTAAATATTAATAAATATTTTGTTTTAATACCAAACCGTAGTCAAAATGGTGATTTAGAAAATGAATTATTTTTATATTCAATATTTTGACAACGGTTTGGTATAAGATAGATTGTTTTTCGCAAAGTAGAGTTAAATAATTTTAAAAAACAAAGGTAATGAAAAAAAAAAGTGAAACAAATAAATGCTAAGAATTATCAAAAAATAACATTTCCACTAAATTTTGTTTTTTTTAATAAAATTTTACAGTTGCTAATACGAACTTTTCTTTGACAAACAGATCTCTATTTATAGATGTAAAAACCTAATGATAAAGAATAAATAAATTTTTGATAAGATATTGCAACCTTTTATCAAAAAAAAAGTCTTAATAAAAAAGCCTTGTTTTTTCTATTTTAAAGAAAAATGTTATATATTTGCAATTATTATTATCCTTTAAATATTGCATCTTATCACTTAAATCTGTCGTTTCGTCAAAATAATGTGTTTTTTGGCAATTTTATTTTACTCCTCGAGTTTGCCAAGTAACTGCTTATTATTACTACAATATAACTCACTATATCTTAATTGATTTTATTTTTATATAAATTAGTAGAGAATTAACTGAAGTTTCGGAGTTGTAATTAGCTGGTTGTGAATATATTACAAAAAC
>JAOZQN010000756.1 GCA_029932195.1 Bacteroidales bacterium
ACTTTATCAAAAAATGAACCTTATCTTATATTTTTATAATAGGAGTAGAATTAGAACAAGACAAAATAAAATTGATAAACAATTTGATAATAATTTTGATAAACAAAAAACAGATTATTTTGATTTTGACTTGATTAGTAAGTATTTTAAGAATGTAATAGATTCTAAATCACATTATTATGTTGTTTCAGACAAGGTGAAAAATGATTTAGATATAGATGAATTATTTTCTTTTATAGACAGAACAGCGTCAAAAATAGGACAACAGTTTCTTTATTCTAAATTACGAATCATAGATAGTATTGATAATTTAGAACAGTTTGAAAAATTAGTCAATGTATTTGAAAATCAGATAAATAAATCAAGGGAACGACAAAAAGAATTGTCAAAATTAAATAATAGCGAAGCGTATTATTTGGAAGAGTTGATTCATCGTAAACAAATAGAAAAGCCAAAATGGATTAATTTAATTTACGTTCTTTCTATTGCTTCAATTTTATCTATTATTTTATCATTTTTTAACCCTATTTTTTTACTTCTTACATTAACTATTTTTATTGTAAATTTAATTTTTCATTATCTTAATAAAGCTAAATTAAATTACTATTTAACAGCAGTTTCTGAGTTTTACAAAAGTATTAAAATAGCTAAGACTTTTGAAAAAGATAAGGAAATTAAAGAGTATTTTAAGGATTTATCTTTTCTTAAAAAAATATATAAAATACAAAATAGAACTAAATTTATTACCTTTGAGAAGCAACTAACCAGCAATGAATTTGCAGCAATAGTATGGTCTATTTTTGAACTTCTAAAAATACTTTTTAATATAGAAATTATATTATTTTATAGCTTTATTGATAGTATTATTAGAGAAAAAGAAAATATTGCTGAACTTTTTTGTTTTTTAGGCAAAATTGATGCAGCTATTTCTGTTTCAAATTTACGTTCTGATACATTAACTACGTGTAAACCAGAGTTTACTAAGAATAAAAATATTGATATTGATAATATAATACACCCACTAATAAAAAATTGTGTTCCTAACTCTCTTAAATTGAAGGATAAAAGCTTACTTTTAACAGGTTCAAATATGTCTGGTAAAACAACTTTTATAAGAACAGTGAGTATTAATTCTATTTTGGCTCAAACTATAAACACTTGTTTTGCAGAAAAATACAAAGCACCATTTTTTAAAATATTTTCATCAATTCGTATTTCTGATAATTTATTTGAAAACACAAGCTATTTTTTAGAAGAGGTGCTTACAATCAAGGAATTTATAGAAGAGTCTAAAAAAAAGGAGACCTGTTTGTTCGTTTTAGACGAAATTTTTAAAGGAACAAATACTGCCGAAAGAATTGCAGCAGGAAACTCAATTTTATCGTATTTGAATAAAAATAACCATATTATATTTGTCTCAACACACGATATTGAACTCACTGATTTGTTGGAAAAAGATAATTATCATCTCTGTCATTTTCAAGAGGAAATAATGAATAATGAACTAATTTTTGGCCATAAATTAAAACATGGAAAATTAAAAACAAAAAATGCCGTAAGGATATTAGAATTATACAATTATCCTGAGGAAATTATTAATAATGCAAAAACCACGCTATGAAAACAATAAAATTTATAAGTATTTTATCCTTGATAATAGGATTTTTTTTAATAACCGTTTCTATTCAAAGTTGCGACGAACCAGATTGTGAATTTCCAGATAGAGATACTTGCACTTCTTGCGATACTTGTATGACTGCTTACAAACCAAATATTTATATTTATCCAGAAGAAAAAACAGAGCTTACTGTAAAATTAAATTTTCCGAAAGGAGGGCAAATTATTAAATCAATTCCAGAATATAATACGGGCTGGAATATTGAAGTAGATGAATATGGAGTGATAGACGATAGTTATACTTATTTATTTTACGAAAGTAAACAACCCAATATCTGGCAAAAAAAAGAGGGTTGGATTGTGAAAAAGGAAGACTTAGAGAGTTTTTTCAATAAAAATATGTATAGGCATGGATTTGAAGGTATGGAAGTTAAGGATTTTTTAGATTATTGGCTACCAAAACTTAACGATTTTGAATATTATGCAATTTATCCTCAAACAGCCTCAATAATAGACCAAGTTATTGAACTTAATATTTCGGAAAAACCAGATAATTTATTACGTTTGTTTTATTTTATTAAAGGATACAAAGAAGCACCAAATAAAATAATAATACCAAAAATTGAAAAATTTGAACGAAAAGGTTTTTTTGTTACGGAATGGGGAGTAATATTATAAATATTGTTGAAGTAGTAGTAATTATATGAAAATTAATAATATGGAAACAGCCTTAGAAAAGGTATTAATGAGTTTTTACAAAGAAGGAATGATTATTTTTGTAAATTCTAACCCTCAATGTTTTGATGAGTTAATAGAATTATCTCTTTCCGACAAACAGCCATATTCTTGGCGAGCAGCTTGGTTACTACATGATTGTATGGAAAATAATGATAGCCGAATAAATGTGAAAGAAATAATTAACTCCATATCTACAAAAAAAGATGGTCATCAGAGAGAATTGCTTAGAATTCTTTTAAAAATGGAGCTAGACGAGGACGATGAAGGATATATATTTGACATTTGTATAACTGTTTGGG
>JAOZQN010000160.1:0-4250 GCA_029932195.1 Bacteroidales bacterium
GTTTTGAATAATATTATGCCAAAAAAAACAACGATTTCAGGATTAAGAGACTAACAAAAGGAAAATTATACTATTTTATTATTAAACAACTTAAATTTTATTTTTATGAAAAAATTTATTGTAGTTCTTAGTATCATTATTCTGGGAGCAATGGTTTCTAATGCACAGGTGTATGTAGATGGAGTAAACCTTGATGAAATGAATGTTGAAACATGTAAAGTTACTATTACATCATATTCAAATCAGAAAAAAATTATTCAGGTTAATTATGGACAGAAAGTAAAAGGTTTCAATAAAGACAATATTACAGATGAAAGAGGAGATAAGATCGTATTTTATACTGAAATTGGTGTTATAAATTTTATGCAGAAAAACAATTGGGAATTATTTTATTTGGGTTATACAGTAGGTAATGATGTAATCATGGTTTATACTAAAAAGACAGAAGAATAAAATATTAATATAAAAAATAAAAAGCCGATTTTTTAATCGGCTTTTTTTTGTTTTTTTTTAATCTGGCTACCCACGCAAGGTTCTTTTTTTTATTGTAAACTTGCCTTTGTCAAAGTTTTTTTGACTTTGACAAAGTTAGGCTACCCACGTAAGGTTAGCTTTGACTATCAAGGCAACACGTTTCCAAGTCCTATTTTTATTGCCAAAGGCAATAAAAATAGCACGTTGGAAAGTGTTGAATATCTAAAAGCCAATAGCCTCCAACAATCAAATCATATCTACTATTTATAATTCCCAATAAATACGTTTTGCATAATAACTCTATCTCTACTTATTACTTTTACAATGTAATTTCCGCTTACCGAGTGAATTGGAATTTGTGTGTTTGTGGAATTTAAACTTCCTTCGTAAACTTTTTGTCCCACAATGCTAAATATTTCTACCTTAGAATTTAAGTCTTTTTCTTCTATCAAAATAAAAACATTATTTAAGTTTGAATAAATTTTTATATTGCTATAAATTTCATTATTACTTAACAACTTTTCTTCAAAAATAATTTGATAACGATTTCTAATATTTCCTTCGCTTACAGAAACTTCAAAAACTATATCTTCTTTTAGCATTGTTTTATTTCCTGTTTGTAGGTCTAAGAAATGAGCCTCGTAGTCGTCCGGAATTATTAAATCGTTGATTGAGATATTACAAACACCTGTTTCGGGTGAATAAATTGCTACTGGAACTACTGTTTCTAAACTAATTTCGGATAAAGTATTTATTGCAATATTTGTGCTGTCGGGCATTGCCAAACTGTAAATTGCAGGTGTTCCGTTTACGCTTCCTGGAAGTTTGTGTGCATCAAATTCACCATCATATTCAGCAGTTGCATCTGGAATAAAACGAATAACTGTTTCATCAATTTTATTGTTCATCTCAACTTGCATACGAATTATTGGAATAGCAATTTTTCCTGATTTATAGAAAGTTACATCGTTGTGTATTCGTGCTTCATTGGTGTAAGTTATTGAAGCTCCAGCTCCAGCTGCTTTTACAAAGTATGATTGATTTGGTGGAATACAACCCGTAGTCCTATTTATTGCAACCGAAGGATATGGACTTGTCCAATCCGAAGGCACAAAATAAGAGTAATTATTGTAAGCTCCCGAACCATCATCTTGATAAAAATAAATTGCATGATCAACATTTGTTCGTGTAATATCGCTACTTTCCCAATTTATTGAAGAAGGGTAAGGATTACCTGATAAATTCCAACCATCAAAAAGCATATTTCCTGCGGCAGCAGTATAACTAAGATTGTGAGTAATATTCCCAGTATTAAATTCGCCAGTAAAATTCACTGTTTGAGGGTTTTGATATGTAATATATCCTTCGGCAATGCCAAGAACTCCGCTGTAAATTTCCCACCCCATTACTGGGATAGTGCCACCAAAATCCTGTCCACTCCAAGTGTCATTTATTGTTTCATTATAAGCATAAAAATTAGGTGAATTAAATATTGAACTATTTGCATTTGTAATTGGTGATGAAATATAATGCCATTTTGCTTCATCAATACTTTGTTGCATAGTTGTTGTTGCACTTCCTCCATAATTAATTGCTCCTTTATTTATAAATGAAGCTGTTGCAGTAGCGTTTGATTGTAAAATAAATGTTCCATTTTGATTCAAATCGCCCCAAACTGTCAAGTATTTTTCGGGAGCTATGTATAAATGCGAAGCTGTTTGTATTGTCATATTTTTACATTCTGCCAAATTTCTTGCATTACTGTTTGTTTCAGGATAATTTCCACCAGTTGGACTTGTTGGAATTACAACATTTGTATTATCGGTAATTTGTGTTCCCGGATTCCAGTTTGTTGATTTGTTCCAATCTGTATCAGTATTTCCAGTCCACTGAACATCGCCGAGATATTCATCTGCTCCAATAAATGGAGTTGCTTGACGAGTTTCTCCATCAATATCTAAAGTAATTCCTGCAATGCTTATTCCAACAGATAAACCCGCGTTTTCTGTATGCAGATTTCCTGCCGACATATAACTTGGATTTATTGAAATTGAATTATTTCCTGCAAAAGCTGGCATAAAATTATTCCAATCTTCGGTTGTGTTTGTTAAACTTGCAATATCATAACTTGTGCCTGAGGCAGATACAAAACTATTTTTTCGGATATTCAAATAGTCGGCAGTATTGGCTTTAAATGCCGAACCAGTTGTAGAAATAGAATTTACACTGTTGTGATATAGATTAATATACTCACTATTTCCTGTTGTGCTTTCAATATTAATTCCGTAAGAAGTTCCTCCTGCTGTTCCTATTGCAAACATATTATTTGCTATAAGTGCCTCACTTCCAGAAGTGCTTGCTACATCATCAATAAATAAACCATAACCATTTGCGGAAATTGCAGAAACATCATTTCCTGTTAAACTTAAATCATTATTGCAAGTAATGAGCGAAATCCCTCTAAAATCAGTTCTTGTAGAATTAGATGTAATTGTGTTTTGAGTAATTTCAGGAGCATTTACATTTTGTAAATTTATTGCCGAATACGATTGATTTATAAAACGATTATTTGAAATATCTAATCCTGAAATATTTTGAGTTGTGTTTTTTCCAACCATAAATATACCACTACTACCATCTTTAAATACATTATTATTAAAAACAATTGTATTTGGGTTTGTGGCATCATCGGTATAAACAACTGCAAAAGCATCAGAATTATCACTTGTGTTTATTCCTGTAAAGAAATTATTATTAAAATTAATATTATTTGCTCCATTAGCAATTTCAACTGCTCTTGTGTTTGTGGAGCCAAGTGCTTTGAAAGCAAATTTTTCAAAATTAATATATTCTGTTCTATTTAATTTTAGTGTATAATTATCGGTAGCATCGGCATCGTGTTGTATAGTTGCGTTTCCGCAGTCATCGCACCAAGTTTTAAATGTTATCGTATTTGTTTCGTCTGTTCCACATATTAAACCTATTTCTATTTGCTCGTTGAACGGAATATCAGCAACAGTAAATACTACTGGACCGTTTACCCCATACATTTCTAAGCTATCAACGGCTGCTTGTATTGTAGGGAAATTTCCAATTCCATTAACTTCTCGGTTTCCTTGCATGGCGAAAGTTGGGTCAAATTCAACTGCTCCTTCAAGTAAAATTTTAAAATTGCAGGTGTTAGCCGAAACTCCATCAATGGTAATATAATAAATTTGTTCGGGTGGTAGGCTTGTGCCATTCCAGACTATATCACTCTCATCGCCAGGATAGTCGCAAAATACTTCTGTATGATTTGCAATTTCGCAGGCTGGTTCGGCATCTAAGCGAGTTATAGAGACTTGAATACCAGTTCCGCCAGGGTTACAAACTATGTTATTAAAAGTAACATCTACATCGCCACCATTACAGTTTGTTTTAAAATAATACCAAGCAGTATTTTCAAGCGTTACGCCTGTGCAACCCGTATTAAACGGTGGGTCTTCCAAAGGGTTTGCCGTTGCATTGTCGTTGCTTGTTGCACTTGTTACCGAACTCATTATTTTTATGGCATTATCGCACCAGTCATTACAATGCGGGAACGAAGCAATATCAACAAACATAGAGTTATTGCCAACTATTTGGTCAGTAAGTCCGTTTGGTTCTGATATTTCTACAAAAGCTTCGCTCATATCCGGGTCTATATTAAAATATTGCATTTCAGTTATATGAGTCCACGAGCTAAGCTCTCCATAGTCAATATAAATTCGGTAATAACGATAAGAAGTTGTATTATC
>JAOZQN010000160.1:4350-11568 GCA_029932195.1 Bacteroidales bacterium
GCAGAAATTGCAGTAAAATCAGCAGGCGAAGTATATGTATTTGTAACCGTTCCACCACCGTCTAATTCATAAGTTATATCTATACTTGTAATATCTGGTGCTTCTGCTGCTGTTCCGTTATTATTAGATAAAAGAGTTGAAGTTTCCCAACATGGACCAACTTCCATTAAAATTAAATCAGCATCGTAATTTCCAGTTTCATCGCTTGCTGTGTAGCTTCCTACGCCATCGTCTAATTTGTAGTATGCAACAAGCTTGGTTTGTGGCAATGTTAAGACAGAACTCATATTTGCAGAAATTTCTGCTTGTGAGCGAGTTGTATTCCAAATTCTTACTTCGTCAATTATTCCTGCGTTAGAATATGCTCCATCGTATCTTGCACCAATATACCATTTTGAGTTTACAAGTGTAATAGGAGCAGGATGTGTGTATTCAAGAACTCCATTTTTGTAAAAATAAACTTGCGAACCATCGGAAGTTACAGCAATATGTGTCCAAGTATTGGCAGGAATATCAATTGTTGTATAATTATCGCCAGGGTCGCTTACATGACGAAAACACAAGTCTCCGGCATTGTTTATTTCTGTGCAAAAATCTCCTTCTTTTGCACTTACATTATATTGCCAACTGCTACCTAATGGGTTATACATCCAGTATTCAGTAGTCCAATTAATCATTGCTGGTAATTCTGCTGTTTCTACTCTGTCGTTTACATCATCAAATTGCAAGGCTTCGTTACTTCCTGCAAAAGGTAAAGGAGCTGGTGTTACCCAACAACTGTTTGTAATATTCATATTTTCGAGAGTTCCATCGTGGTTGTTTGCTGTAACATCTAATAAAGTAGTCGTATTTAATGTACTTTCCATATCATAATATGCTTCTAAATCAGTTTCATTTCCTACAAGACCATTGCAAATATTTGTTCTGACTTCTTCTTCTGTAAGTGCTTTGCTCCAAATACGAACTTCATCAAGACTTATATTTGTACAAAAACCACTTGTGTAAATCCCACCAAGATACCAATCGCTTGCAGCAATTGTAACATTAGCATTATATTCGTAAACATTTTCTCCATTTAGGTATAAAATAATTTTAGAACCATTTGAGACCCAAGATACATGAGACCATATACCCTCTGGAAGATATGCGTTTGTCCACTTCCAACCAGTTGCAGGTGAATAAAATCTTAAACGACCATCAGAACCTTGTTTTGCTGTTTCAAATCTACTGCTTGTTGTGCTTGTAATTCTGTCGTAATCTCCGTCAGTGCCATTGAGTTTTACCCAATATTCTACTGTAAAATCTGTAAAAGCAGGAAACGAGCCAAGACTTACTCTGTCGTTTACTCCATCGAATAATAAATCGTGTTGCCCATCATAAGTGCAAGGTTCAAATAATTCGCAAATATTATTGTTGTTATTTTGAACTTCAACATTTAAAATATAATTTTGTGCTTCGCCGTAGCAACCTGTAACATCAATTATTGCGGCATCAATTAATGCGTCTGAAATTGTAAAATTATCAAAAGCAAAATAATAAGGAGCATAGATTGCTTTTCTAAACGGTCTTCCTCTAACTCTAAATTTTACACAAGAGTAATTTTTTAGCTGACAAAGTCCATATTCCACATAATTCCATTCATCAACCGGATTTTGCGGATTGTTACGCCACCAGTCGGTGGTATTATACCAATCGGCATTACCTGTTCCAAGTTGCGACCAAGAAGAACCACCATTTGTAGAATATTGAACTTGAAAATAATCCTCAATATGAAGTTGATATTTTACTTCCATTGAAAGCACTGGGTTTAAAGTTTGAGTAAGGTCAAAAACGGGACTTTCTACCCAAATAAATGAGTATTTGGAATCATCTGTAACTTCAACATACCAAGCCTCTCCATTGCTCTCATTTCCATTTAGATAATCAAACTGTCCGAGTATGAAATCTCTATTTTCGTGTAATGGTGGGTTTTCGCCACCTTCTCGCCAGAATTGTTTTCCAGAGTTAAAATCTGCCAAGTATGGAAATGTAGTTATTAAAATATCATCAACAGTAATAGTTTGAAGAATTTGATTATTGTTTGGAAAGTAATCATCTACAAAAGTTGTGTATGTATCAAAATCATAGTTGCCTACGGTTGTCATATCAACGGTTGTAGGGAAAGTATAGTTTACATAACTTTTTGCCGGAATATCAACAACTCCTGTAAGTGTTTGAGTAATAGCTCCTGTAATTTCGCAAGTCATAGGAACATCAATCAACGGTGAGCAGAAAGGATTATAAACCTGAACTGTAACTTCTTGGTCTGTTGGAAACGAACAATATTCATCGCTTTGCAATGGAGTTATATATTGAACAACAGCTACGTCTTGTAATTGTTCTACTATTTTAAAATTATCAAAAGCAAATTCGTATAAATTATCATTTGTAATATCAACTCTTCTAGGTTGTCCTCTTACTCTAAATTTAACACATGGCTGTCCTGCAAGATCGCATACATTGTGCCTTACTGTAGTCCATTCATCAACAGGATTAGAAAAACTATTTTTCCACCAATATTCAGTATTATACCAATCGGGTTCTGTTCCTGTATCATCAACAGTGAACCAATTATCGCCACCATTAATAGAATATTCTACTCTAAAATAATCTTCGACGTGTAATTTATGTTTTATGTCAAATAAAATTACTGGTTCTACTATTGTAGAAAAATCAAATACTGGACTTTCTACCCAAATAAAATAATCATTATTATCTATAGTTCCACTTACATACCAAGATTCACCTTCGCTTTCAGCACCATTTAAGTATGGTAATGCTCCATATAAAAATTCACGACCTATAACTAGGTCATCTTCTTTTGCAATCCAATAGTGGTCGTGTCCGGTGTTAAAATTTTCTTCGTAAGGGAAAGTTGAAAGTTTTGGAAATTCCACAAAAATACTTGAAGTTGTGTGGTCGTTTGCCGGATTGAAATCTCCCACAAGGGCTGTATAAGCATCAAAACCATAAGTTCCAATTGGTGTCATGTCAAAAGTAGTTGTAAAAGTATAATCTGCAAAACCATTTGCAGGAATATTTGGAACAATTCCAGTTAGTGTAATACTTGGTGCAAGTGGGTGTCCTGCTGGAAGAGTAATAAGACATTCTACCGGAACATCTGTCAAGTCGTTACAACTTACATTATAAGTCTTTATACTAACTTGTTGGTTAGTTAAAAATGTGCAACCATTATCAGCAAGTAAAGGTGATGAAATTTCTGTTACACTAACATCAATTGCTTCTGTTATAGTAAAATTATCAAAAGCAAATTTATATAAGTTATCATTTTCAATATCAACTCTTAAAGGTCGTCCTACTATTTTGAATTTTATACAAGTTTCGGAAGATAAATTACATAAATTTATTTGAACTCGTTCCCACTCACTAACTGGACTTGTCATTGAATTTCGCCACCAGCTTGTTTTATTATACCAACCCGGTTCCGAGCTACCAAGTTGTGTCCAAGTGCCTCCATTTATTGAATACCGCACTTGAAAATAATCATTGCTATGAAGTTCGTGCTTAATATCCATATAAAGGAGTGGGTCTGTCATTGCAGACAAATCAAAATTAGGCGATTCAACTTCAATGAAATCCCATTTATTATCTTGAGTTACATTTACATACCACGATTTTCCTTCTCCACCTGCTCCATTCAAATAAGGGAGTTCTGCATGTCTAAAATATCTATGACCTACGGGAGTATGGGAAACAAATCCATTATTATTTGTATTAAAGTCGGCAGTGTATGGGAATGTGTTAATTATTCCTTGCACTCTAATTTCCGAATAAGTATCGTTTGTATTGTCTTGGTCGGAAGCGAGTTTTGTAATAACTTTAATCTCGTGTGTTCCTGCAACACTCAAATCTATTGTTGTTGCAAAAGTATATAATTCTGCTTCAAAAGCAGGAATGCTAACATTTACATTTTCAGTAGCTTGTAAGATATTATCAACATAAAGTTCAATATCAAAATTACTAAGCGGGCGGCATAAATTATTTTTCAGTAAAACTTGAACTGTTTCCGAGTTTGAATATGCTCCCAAACAATCTGTTGTTCCGGGTAGTGTAATTGCAATAGGTTCAACATCATCGCTCATACTTCCTGTTATTGAAAAATTGTCAAAAGCTAATTTGTATAGATTATCATTTCCAACATCAACCCTATGAGGTCGTCCTCTTATTTCAAATTTAACACAAGATTCGCCAGAAAGAAAACATAAATCATATTCTTTATGTGTCCAAGTTTCAACTGGTGCGGAGAAGCTATTTCTCCACCAATTTGCAGCATTATACCACAGTGGGTCTATTTCTCCACCAAGTTGTGTCCAAGTTCCACCATCTACTTGGTATCTTACCTGAAAATAATCATCGTTATGTAAGCTATGTTTAATGTCGAAAGATAATACTGGGTTTGAATTTTCTGAAAAATCAAAGACCGGACTTTCTACCCAAATAAAATCATATTTATTATCAGTATTTGCAACTACTCTCCAACTTCTTCCTTCTCCATCTGATCCATTTAAATAATCAGATGGTAAGTCTGCACAAACAAATCTTCTGCCGTTATTATCTGGTGGATTATCTCCAGACTCTGACCAGTAATGGTCGTGTCCGGTATTAAAATTTTCAAGATAAGGGAAAGTGCTAATTTTAGGATAGTCCACAGATATAGTAGAATAGGCATGGTCGTTTTCGGGGTGAACATCACCAGTAAGATATGACCAAGCGTCAAAATCGTAAGTTCCGAGTGGCAACATATTAAAAGTTGTAGCAAAAGTATATGAAGAAGAACTTTGTGCGTCAATACTTGGAACAGTTCCTATAAAAGTTAAAGGAGAAGAAGCAAAATCGGGGTGTCCGACCGGTAAATCTATTTGAACTTTTACCGGGACATTATAAATTGTTCCACAACCAAAGTTATAAACAGAAATACTAACTGTTTGGTTTCCTTCGTAAAGACAAATAGAAGCTGCCGCATTGGGATTTGTAATTTCAGTAACTCCAACTTCCGTATTATCAATTATTTCAAAATTATCAAAAGCAAAGTGATATAGCTCATCGTTTGTTAAATCAGCTCTACGAGGTCGTCCGTTAATTCTAAATTTAATACAATTTTTTTCTCCTGGGTCTAAATCGGCAATTTCACATAAGCTATACATAACTTGTGTCCATTCATCTACGGGTTCTGTAAGAGAATTTCTCCAATAGCCATTTGTATTATACCAGTCGGGTTGCGTAGTGCCAAGTGTTATCCAATTAGAACCTCCATCTTTTGAATATTGAACTCTAAAATAATCCTCGTTATGCAATTTATGTTTAATATCCATATATAATACAGGGTCAGATAAACCGTTTAAGTTAAATACTGGACTTTCTACTGAAATAAAATCATATTTATAATCTTGTGTAACTTCTACATAAAATGATTTTCCATTTCCTTGTTCTCCATTCAAATAAGGAATTTCTTCATTTCTAAAATATCTGTGTCCTACAAGAGTTTGTGAAACCCAACCATCGTTACTTTCTGACGCACCATCAAAATCCGCAAGATACGGGAAGGTCGAAATTACACTATTTAATCTATTTTCGGAATAAGTATTGTTTGAAGAAACATCATCGGAAGTTAATCCTGTAACAATTTCTATTATTCTTGTGCCAGATGCAGATAAATCGGCAGTTGCAACGAAAGTATAAAATTCTGCTTCAAAAGGTGGAATAGTAACATTTACAGTTTCAGTTGCAACAAAACCGCCATCAATATTAAGTGTTATAGGAAAATTTGTTAAAGGACGGCATCCATTGTTTTTTAACAAAACTTGTATTGTTTCAGTGCTTGAAAAACTTGAACAAGTTTTTGCATTTGTCTGAGTAATTGCAATTGGTTCAACGTCATCAGTTAAAGTACCGGTAATTTTAAAATTATCAATAGCAAATTGATATAAAGTTCCAAGAGTAAGATTTATTCTTCTTGGTCTTCCTCGCATACGAAATTTGACACAACTTTCACCAGAAAGGAAACATAGGTCGTATTCCATTTCTGTCCAACTATCCACAGGTGACGCCATGCTATTTCGCCACCAATTTAAGGCATTATACCATTTTACATCTATTTCGCTACCAAGTTGTGTCCAAGTGCCACCATCAATTTGATACTGCACTTGAAAATAATCTTCGTCATGTAAACTGTGTTTTAAATCGAAGTATAAATAAGGAGTTGAATTTTCCGAAAAATCAAAAATAGGACTTTCTAACCAAATAAAATCATATTTGTAATCAATACTTGCCTCAACAAACCACGAATTACCTTCGCCTTCTGCTCCATTCAAATAATCTAATACTCCCCACGAAAATTGTCTTCCTGTGTGAGTTGGGTATCCAGAGTTTGTTGGCTGTGGATTGTCTCCACCTTCTAACCAACCGGAACGTGAAGCGTTAAAATCTGCAAGATATGGGTATGTTTCTACAACTTGTTGTCGTCCTACTTTAAAATTATTATTTGCAAGGTAGCCATCGTTGGCAAGCGTTGCTGTTATATCAAAATGATAAACTGCATCGGCAGACATATCAAGGGTTGTAACAAAAACATCAATATAATCATCAGCCGAAATGCTTACTCCCGAACCTGTCCAAGTTCCAGCAGCTCCGCCAGTTACTGTTAGCGACCATGATACGCCTGTAACATCTTCGTTACTATAATTAAAAAGGCGTATTGAAACGTTTTCTGAGTTTGTATAACTTTCTGTGCAATTTAGATAAGCCGGTTGTGCAAGTGCAGAAACTCCTACATCGTTGGCACTATAAACCACAATATCATCAATATACCAAGCATTACCTTGTCCTACGTCTTCCAAATAACGAAAACGTAACATAACATCGTCTTCGCCAGCGGCTTGTGTTGTTAAATCAATAATTGTTTTGTTAGGTGCTGTAAGTGAGCCAATTATTGCTTGTTCATGAGTTTGTAAAGTTGTCCAAATTGTTCCACCATCAATTGAAATTTCTACATATCCAAAAGTATTTTCCATACCTTTCCAAAATTCGTAATAACTTAATCTTACGGAAGTCATACCTGTACAATCAAAGCTTTTGGTTCTGATATACGCTTCATTAGGATGTGTTGCACCATGCGAATCATCATCAAACACAGCGTAAAAACCACCGCTTGGGCTTGAA
>JAOZQN010000161.1 GCA_029932195.1 Bacteroidales bacterium
TTTTTTTTTAATTTTTTATCTTTTTTTTGATACTGGCTGTGTAGTTACTATTTTTGATTTTTATTATTATATTTTATTATAAGTTCGTTTGATATTTCAAAAGTTAGAGATATGTTATCTAATATTATTTTTTGTTCTAAAATATCATCATAATTATAAATATTCAAACTTTTCAAAAAATCATAATTTTTTACATTTTGTGCTTTATTTTCTTCATTATTATATTTTACAGAGTAATGAAAACTATTATCAGCTCTTGTATAAGCATTGTTATTATACGAACTTATTCCAATAGAATCACAAATTGCATTTGATATTGCGTAACTACTTGCAGGATTATTTGTAATAGAAGTATCTAACTCTATGTCAATTACTTTCTGAATATTTTCATATCCATGATTATCAACAATATATCTAATTCCATCTTTAATTTTATCATTAATTTTATGTTCTTCATTCCAGTCTAATATCTCACGATCTTTATTTATTTTGCCATCTACAAGAATATTTAATTCTTCTAAACTCTGTTTCAATACTTTTAACTGGCTCATTTTAGAGACGTTAAAAGCTCCCCAAGGTCCAAAAGCAGATAACAATGCAATCACGCTGAGCGATATTGGAATTATTTTTATATTTTCTAATTTATTTATCAATAAATATATTGAAATTCCTGCAAGCCAAACTCCTAATGCTAAAATAAAATAGCGATTCTCTGTAACCCCATATTGATTTATTCTTTTAAAAATAGAAATTAGAAGTAACGCTATTAGTGGAAAAATTGCCCAATAAAATATTTTAGAATAAACTCTAATCCACTTATTTTTAGTGGAATACTGAACAGGATAAATTAACAATAATGCAAAAATTCCAATTATTGAGAAAATTATTACAAGATATGATGTTAGTCCTTGTGGAATTTCCCAAGTTATTAATATCTTCGCAATATATCCATAAAGTATTAAAAAATATATAGTTACAAGTGGCAAAAGAACAAATTGTGTAAATATTTTTAAGCCTATCGGGTATATTGTTTCTGCTTTTTCGTTACTAAAATTCTTAGGAAAACCTGCAAGAAAAAATATTGTTGCAAAAATTCCAACTACCAAAACCCAATATTCAAAATATATTTCTTCTGGAATATCTAGGTTAAATAATTGGTCGGAAGCAACCATTGCAATACTTATTCCTCCATATATAACTATTGAATATAAGGCAGTTACAATTACTCGTTCAAAAACATTTCTATTATATTCCCAAAAATTATAGTATTCTCCTTTTCTTAAAAATGGTAAATAAGAAACAATTAAATGTATTGCAATTGTTAGCAACACTCCTCTGTAAAGCACTTTGTTAGTAAAATCTTCTGGTAAAAATAAATAGTATAATACTATTAAAATTAAAGTTCCAAAATTTATACCAAACTTTACAATTGTTGATAACTTTTTTTGCTCCCCAATAATTGTTGCTGCAATAAATACTGGTATAGACAAAATGCTAACGTGTAATAAATAAGCAAGCTGTAACTCCATTTTCTCAGTAAAATCAGCTTCAATAAGCATAATTGAAATTATACTTGCCAAAATAGATGCAAGAATTGGAAAATAAAAACGTTTTGTTGTCTCTATTGATGAGTCAATTATTTTTCGTATTTTTTTTTTCTTTTCCATAATTTTAACTTATTTCACAGGTTTAAAAGCCTTCTTTATTACAGCATAACAACATCTAACAGACTAAATATAACTTATAAGAGTATAAATTATTTTACATTTCAGTACCGCCATCATCAAATAAATTTGATATTGAATTTTTAAAATTTTTCAAAAAACCACCTTTCTCTTTTTCGTTATTATTATTTTCCTCTTCTTTCTCTATCATAGTGTCCACTTTTATATTTTTACTTTCAAAAGCTTCCATGTATTCATAACCTTTTAATAACAAGCCAATTACTGTGGAATACATTGTTTCATTTATTTTGATATTATTTTTTATTCTCACAAATTTTTGTGGATACGAAAGCTTAACATCAAAACTTGTTTTATATTTCATAAGCTGTGGCAAATTTTTAAGCATTGCACCACCGCCAGTTAGAGCAATTCCTGCTCCTATTTTTTCTAAATAACCAGAGTTTTCAATTTCAAAATAAACGGTGTCAATAATTTCCTCCATTCTTGCTTGAATAATTTTTGATAAATTTTGAAATGAAACTTCTTTTGGGTCTCTGCCATTAATTCCAGGAACAGAAACTACCTTATTTTCAGGAGCTAAACCTCCAAGTGCTGATCCAAACTCAACTTTCAATTTTTCGGCATGTCGTTGTAAAATAGAAAACGCCTCTTTAACATCGTTTGTTACAGAATTTCCACCAAACGGAATTACTGCTGTGTGCCGTATAATATTATCGTAATATATTGCTATATCGGTAGTTCCTCCACCAATATCTACTAAAATTACACCTGCTTCTTTTTCATCTCGTGTGAGAATGGCATCTGCCGAAGCAATTGGTTCTAAAATTAGCTTAACTGGGTTTAAACCAGCTCTTTTAACACACCGTCTAATATTTTTTACAGAAGTTATTTGTCCAATAACAATATGGAAATTTGCCTCCAATTTTTTGCCATACATTCCAATAGGATTTCTTATACCTGTTTCATTATCAACAATATAACTTTGAGGAATAACATGTATAACCTCCTCACCTGCATCTACCGAAATTTGATACATATCTGAAGTTAGCTCATCTATATCTTCTTTAATTATTTCGTTTTCAGCTCCTTGGATATATTTTGAATGCCTATTTTTAATGCTTTTAACATGTTGTCCAGCAATTCCTACAAATACGTCGGTAAAATCAACATTAGCCATTTCTTTTGCTTCGCTAACTGCTTCTTTTATAGCACTTGCCGTTTCTTCGATATTAAAAACAACTCCTCTTTTTACTCCTTTTGAGGTTGTTTTTCCAAATCCAAGAACTTCTATTTTTCCATTAGAATTTTTTTGACCAACAATTGCAACAATTTTTGTTGTCCCAATATCTATGGCAGCTATATAATTATTTTTTTCAGACATATATTGTTATTTTTCTTATTATCAGTATATTATACCAATAAAATTATTTTATTTTTATATTTTTTTGAACTTACAAAAGTAATATAAATATTTTATTTTTCAAAAATAAGTTCCAACAATTTGATTATTATATTTTACACTTATTTTTTTATACCTATCCCAACCAACTTTGTTTAATGCTTTTTTGTAAAATATTTTCAAATTTGCAAATTTTTCCTCATAATTTTCTATCGTTCCAAACTCAACATAATGATTTCCAACTCTTGGAATTAGTTCAAATTCATTTTTATCATTTACATAAATTTGCTCTATTTGTGCCAAAAAAAACTCATTTTTATTTATAAAATTTGCAAGTGTGTATAAATCATATATTATTTTATGATTTTTATTCTCTTTGTCCAAAATAGGCAAACTATCTTTGCTTGCAAATTCAAAATTTTGAGCAATATTTCCATTTGCTATAATTTGATATGAGCTATAATTTTCTGAAAAAGGAATTATAACTGCATCACTACCAAGATAAAAACTTTTTCCATTTTTATTTATTATTCTTAAAATTGGTCTTCTTTGTGTTACTTCTACTTGTAAAACTCCGTCTGATGCTCTGTAAACTTCTGCTGATTCTAGATACGGATTTTTATTTAGAGATTCTTCTAGTTTATATATTTTTATAGCTTTAAAATTGTAGCCAATAGTTTTATTTTCAGTATATTTATTTATTAAAGATAATATCTCTTGTTTACCAACAAGTTTTATTCCAGAAGAGTCTAATATTGTAATTTCTATTGATTTACATTTTGTATTATTATATTTTCCTGAAAAAAATACAAACATTGAAAATATGTAAACAATTATTATAGACCATATTACAATTAATTTTATTTTCTTAAAATTCTTAATTTTTTTCATTTGCTATTTTTAGTATTCTATTAATCAATCTTTCATTAAGCCAAATACCATTTTTTTTCATTGCATTTATTAAAGGTTTTATTTCTCTTATCAAGTTTAGTTCTTTGGACTTTAGCAATATTCCTATTGTTCCTGTTAATTTTAAAGACTCCTTTAGGAATAATTATTTTTCCATAAATTTCCTTTAACAATTCTAATTTTGAGATAGATAGATAGAAGAGTTATTATTGGTGTTGTATTTGATATAATTTTAAGCATTTTCAATATCGTTTAGTAATTCTTGTTCCGAATTATAAGAAAACACAGAAACTTGATATTTATTTATTTGCTCAAAAAAATCTACACGATTTAATTTAAGTATTTTAGATGCCAAACTTGAAGATATTTTACCTATTTCGTAAAGTTTTATTATTGTTAGCTTACGCATTTCGGTGGCGAACTCGGCTGTTTGCATTTTTAGCGAAAAAGCAAGTTCCTGTGGATAACTTACTGTTAATATGTTTTCCATAATATTGTTTTAATTAATTTACAAGTATAAATGAACTTATTCCTTATTTTTAATCATAAATATAGTAATTCTCTCTTTGTTTTTCTCGTAATTGTTCTTGCAATTTACTTATTTGCTCTTTAAGTTCTTGCTCTGTATTTAATTCTATTTCCTCTAATATTTCTTCTTCTCTTACTTTTTTAAAAGGATAAAATGTTACAACTTCTTTACTATCCTTTTTTACAATTAACAAGCACTTTACTTTATCGTTATTTAATGTTGTGTAGCCAACATAAGTAATATTTCGTTCTGGTTTCCTGTTATACGCCTCAACCGCTACACAATGTTTGTAAAATTCTTTAATACCAAGTATTACATCGCTTCCTGTTAGCTCATCGTCAAAAAATGTTGCTCCATTTTTGTCATCATAATTTATAAAATATTGTGAAGTATGTCTCGCTAATATATGACGAAATCCATACTTTGGTTCTGTTCCTGCAGACAAATATATTGTGCCATAAACTTCACTTTCAAAAGATGTAATATCTTCTTGTTCAGGAATATTAGCATTTAATACAGATTTTGCGTCATCATAAATTAGAGCTTTTGAATTATCTATTAAAAACTCAGATTTGTCGTAAATAATAAATCCAGACAAGGACATTATTATTAAAAATAATGTGAAATTTAATATTTTTTTTTTCATAATTTTTTATTTTTTTTATCAAATTCCTTATTTATTTCCCCAACAAGCGTATCAATATCTCCTGCTCCTATTGTCAATAAAACTTCTAACTCTCTATTTTTCAAAGCATTAATAACATTTTCTTTTTCACATAAAATTTTATTTTTAATATTTACATTATCAAAAATAATTTCAGAAGTAACACCCTCAATTGGTTTTTCACGAGCTGGATAAATATCCAATAAAATTAATTCATTCAAAAACGAAAGACTTTCTGCAAATTCTATGGCAAAATCTTGTGTGCGAGAAAATAAATGTGGCTGAAAAATACCTGTTATCTTTTTATCAGGAAACATTTTTTGCACCGAACTAACTAAAGCTAAAATTTCCTCTGGGTGATGTGCATAATCATCAATATAAACTAGCTGATTATTAAATATTTGAACATCAAAACGCCGTTTTACTCCTTTGTAGGTCTCTAATCCTTTTTTTATAATTTCTTTGCTAACTCCTGATAAATAAGCAATTGAAGCTGCTGCAATAGAATTTTCTACATTTATAAGTCCAGGGATACCTATTTTTACATTTTCTAATTTATAAGTTGGTGTTTGTAAGTCGATTAAGTAAAAACTATCTTTTAATCTTATATTTTCTGCAAAAAAATCTGTTCTATCAGACAACGAATAAATATATTTTTTTATGTCTTTTGGCAAATTTAATTTTACCTTATTATTTATAATTACTGAACCGTCTTTTTTTGTTTGCGAAACAAATTTTTCAAAAGTTCTAACAAGTTCATTTTTATCTCCATAAATATCCAAATGGTCTGCGTCAAGCGAAGTTACGAGAGATATTTTAGGATAAAAATTTAAAAAAGAACGGTCGTATTCATCTGCTTCTAAAACAGTATAGTCGTCATACAATTCTAAATTGTCTGACAAGTTATTTTTCAATAAAAGATTAGAATTATAATTTTTAGAAATTCCTCCCATAAAAGCCACTGACAAACTGTTATTTAACCACAAAATATGTGCAACAAGTATGCTTACAGTTGTTTTTCCGTGGGTTCCTGCTACGGCAATATTTTCGGTTGTTTTGCTTATAAGTCCAAGAGCCTCAGCACGTTTTAGTATTTTAAAATTATTTTGCCTAAAATAAATCAACTCTGTATTAGTTGCAGGAACAGCTGGCGTATAAATAATTATAACTTCGTCTTTATTTTCCTTTATTTCCTTTGGAATAAAATCAATGTTATCTTTGTAATGAACAGCAATTCCTTCTTTTTCTAAATTTTGTGTAAGTGTAGTTTTTGTAAGGTCGTAACCAAATACATCTTTACCCAAAGCCTTGAAATAACGAGCAATAGCACTCATTCCAATTCCTCCAATACCAATAAAATATATGTATTTGTTGTTTTTCATCTACTATTTAGAATTTTGCAATATTTTTACCGTTTCTGGAAAAAGCATTTCTTTTAAGTTATCTACTTTATATTCAATTTCTTGATTTGCAGGCATTTGTTTTGTAAATTCAATATTTATGAAATTTAACTCATCTAATGCGTCTGTTAAAAAATTTATTTGCTCAATAGATTTTGTAATTTGTTTGTATGCCTCGTCTTTAAGGTTTAACTTATAAATTTTTACCAGCATTTCTTTACCTTGATATGGTTCGTAAACAAATTTTTCCAATTTATCTTGGTCAAAAACGTCCATTGGCACGCTTTCTAAACCAGCTGAATATTTTTCGTAAGAATTATTTAAAATCTCAACCCAGTTTTCGGAATCCTCTAACCAAATTTGCTGATAGACAAATGTAAGTTCGTAAACAACAAGCTCTTTGCTAAATTTAGATGCCGAAACATAATTTCTAATCTCTTCTACTTTTTTGCTTGTTTCTTCTGTTAATTCCAAAGAATCAAGTGAGTTGCAAGCAATAGTTACAAAATTAGACAAATCTGTATTTTGTAAATTAAAATTTTTATCCGATAATAAATTATAAGTATTATAAACCTTCTTAAAAGCTCTAAAAGCAGTTAATTTTTGCTTCAAATCTGGTGTAAAAACGATATTTGAAAAATTGTAAATAGAAATTGAATCTTGGCTTGTTAAAATAGAAATTAGTTCGTTCTGATACTTTGAAATAAAATTCTCGTCTTCAATTTGCTGATAACTCTTTATCATGTTATTAACTATTTCAGCTCCTACAATGTAAGTATCTCTTTTTAAATTCTTTTCGGTTTTAGAACAAGAATTTAGCCCGATAATAAAAATAAAAGAAATAAAAATTCCAATTGTTAGATTTTTTTTGTTCATGACTTTTTTAGTTTTGAATTTTGAGTTTCTATTTAAAAAATGTAAAACACTTATTAATAATACTTTATAATTTTATTTTTTGAACTCAAAAATGTAAATTAGTTATTATCAGAAACTTGATGCAAAGATAAAATAAATAAATTTAAAAACGTAAAGAAAACTATACTTTTTGTAAATTAATTATTTCTTTTACAATAAGTTCTGCAGAATTATTTTTTGCAAATTTAGAAATATTTTTTGAAAGTTCACCCATTTTTTCATTATCATTTATTAATTTTAGAGTTTCATCAATTAAATTTTCTGTTGCATCTTTATCTGTGATTAAAATACCCGCATTTTTAGAAGTAAGAGCCATTGCATTTTTTGTTTGGTGATCTTCTGAAACATTTGGAGAAGGAACAAAAATTGTTGGTTTTTTCAACAAGCAAAGTTCTGATATACTGATTGCTCCTGCACGTGAAATAACTACATCTGCAATTTTATATGCCAAATCCATTCTTTTGATAAAATCTGTTACAATAATATTTTGAGGTTTTATTTCCTCGTATTTTGATTTTGCATCCTTATAATGGTGTTTTCCTGTTTGCCAAAGCAGTTGAACATCAAATTTTGAAATAACATCAAGATGCGAAATTATACTTTCGTTGATTGTTCTTGCTCCAAGGCTACCCCCTATGCTTAAAATTATTTTCTTATCTCCCTGTAAACCAAAGTGTTTAAGAGCCTCTTCTCTTGTAATATCTTTATTTAACAAATTATTTCTGATAGGATTTCCTGTCAAAACTATTTTTTCTTCGGGGAAAAACCGCTCCATATTATCGTAGGCTACACAGATTTTATTTGCTTTTTTACCAAGAATTTTATTAGTAATTCCGGCATAAGAATTTTGCTCCTGAATTAGCGTTGGAATTCCCATTTTAGAGGCAACTCTCAAAACAGGTCCGCTTGCATATCCGCCCACTCCCACAACGACATCTGGCTTAAAATCAGCAATAATTTTTTTAGCCATTTTAAGACTTTTCATCAATTTGAAAACAAGTTTTATATTTTCTGATGACAATTTTCGCTTCAAACCCTGAATTGGCAAACCTTTAATTTTATAACCAGCAGCAGGAACTTTTTCCATTTCCATACGCCCCTCTGCCCCCACAAAAAGTATCTCATTATCAGGATTTTGCTCCATCAAAACATTTGCTATTGCTATGGCAGGAAAAATATGTCCGCCTGTTCCACCTCCACTTATTATTATTTTCATAAAAAGCCCCCTTTTGTTCCCCCAAAGGGGGAAATTATTATTCTTATTTAACTATTTTAATGAAAATTTTCACCATTTAGTTTCATCATATTCAATTAGATAAGTTGAAATCTGAACATTATTAATATTTTCAATTTCTTCTTTTATTGAACTATGATATTTTATATTATTCGGACAAAAAACAAGATACACACCTTTATCTAAGCCAAGACTGTTACAATAATATGCAAGTTGTTTTTTTCCATTAACGAACTGACTTTCATAATAATAAATTTTGGTTTCTATTAAATATTCTTCCGATTTTATATTTATTATTAAATCACTTTTTCCAAGTCCTGTATCTGCTTCTCGGTAGCTTTTTCCGTCCACAACCTGCAAAAATGCTTGAATATAAGTCTCAAAACTATAAATTAATGCACTTTCTTTTATTGATTTATAATTTTTCGCCTCGTCTTTTTGTCTAAATACGTTAAAACCACGCCTTTTGACGTAGGTTTTGTAACCTAAAATAAGTGTGTCTAATTTTAGCTTATCATTTTCATCAAAAAGCTCTCGAACTGCAAAACTCCGCAACATATTTGTTTTTTCGCCGTTCGTGTATGGATAAAATGCTTTATACAATCTTTTTTTATAAAATGGCACCCAAAATACAACTTTTCCACTTTCATCTTTTTTTATTAACCCATTGGTATGCAATAGCTTTATACTTTCTCTATCAATATCAAATTGTATTTTATTTTCAGTAAATAATAATGTTTCTACAAAATTACGCACTTGTTTTGCTTTATTTAAAATATTAGCAAAATTTTTGTCAATTGCTTCGGTTAAGTACCAATCTTCTACTTTTAGATAATCGTCGTAATCTAATATTTTTTTATCAGAATTATTTTCTACAAGCACTTTTGCAAAACCGTTTACAAGTCCAGGTTGCCCTGCTGTTATCTGAATTATTTTTTTCTTAACTTTGTCTTCAAATAATTGTCCTGTTGCAGTTTCGTGCTGTCCTAATAATTCAAAAGCCTCAATATCAGTAAAATACGGAACATTCAAATTGTCAGTTATATTAAATGGACTTGCATTATCGCTCACAACGCCAACAATATTTGAAACGCCAACAAGTATCACACTTTTTAAGCAATGATTTTCACGAGAATGATAAGCATTTCGGATAGAATGCAAAAAATCGCCAAAATACTCTTCGTTAATTCCTTCAACTTCGTCAATTATTAGGACACATTTTTCTTGTTTTTTTGTTTGTATTAGTTCAAAAATTTGAGAAAGACTTATTTCGTTTGAAAAATCAAAATTCCATTCTTCTTTTATGTGCCTTGTTAAACTTGATAAAAAACTGTATAAAGGTGCTTTTTTAAAATTTTCAAAATTTATATGAGCAACTTTATAATCATTTTTTTGTAATTCTTTGGCAAGTTGTCTAAAATATGTGCTTTTTCCTGTTTGGCGAGGTGCCCAAATTGTAAAATATCTACTTTTTTTAACAAGATTAATTCCTTTTTTAATTAAATCATTACGTTCTACGGTATAATGTTGTTTAGGAATATTCGGTCCTGATGTATTAAATTCTTTCATTTTTATAAAATTAATTTTGTTCAAAGATACTGTTTTTTTATGATAGAAAATATATTTTCAGTGGTTCTTTATCCACTTATTATTATAACTTCAATAATAAATCAAGAAAAATTTTCTAATAAAAATTTTGCATTTTCTTTTTGTTTTTTTGAAAAACCAGATTTATTAATAATATCAGATAATATTGCATTTGCAATCTTATCATTAATATACCTAAATAAACCAGACCCCCAGAAATTTTTAAATCTTTTATTTGTTGAACTATTAGAGTAATAATCCCAATATTTCAAATACTGATTTGGTGATAGTTTTATAGCTGTTTTTTCATCTCCATAATAATATTCACCTTCATTTTTATTTTTTGATTTTATTTTTTCTATCTTAAAAATTGTAAATATAAAACGTTCACTTTGAGGTTCACCAGGCTCAAGTGAAGTTAAAAATGCAATTTTACCAACTTTTGCTTTTAAACAAACATGTGGTTTATCTTTTCCATGATTCCACCCTGGACTAAATCCTAATATTTTATTTGCAACACAATCATAACAAGGAAAATTGTCAATAGTCAATTCATTATCATTATATTTTTGACAATTTATTACATTCAAATTGTTATGTTGTTCCCTACACCAAAACATTTTATGTTTCCCAAAACTATTTTCTTCATAAATATCAGGGCTACATACTCCTGACCAATTTTTATCATTAAATGAAACTTTGAAAGCAATATTTCCGTCAATAATTCTTTTTTTAGGAAGTGGCTCTTTTACTATTTCTTTTAATATTGGAAATTCTATATCCTTTCGTTTATTCTTCTCCTTTTCAGATAATTGAGAGAATAATTTTTGAATTTTTGTTTTACTAAATTCTATATATTCAATACCATAATGTTCAAAAGATTTTTTATAGCTACTTGCAATATGCGGTGCAATCAAAATAACTCTGCTATTTTCAATTGTTCCTACATATTGGAGAATTTGTCCTACATCTTCTCTTGACACATTGTCTTTTTTCAGTTCTACAACAACATTTTTATTATTAGTATCTGTAAATAATAAATCAATACGTAATTTGTTTTCTAAAATAACTTGCTGACCTTTTAATATTAAATTAGGCTCTATTAAATCAGAATAAAATTGTTCAAAAACATCTTCAATATGTTTCTCTAATAATTTCATTGTTATTTTTTTTATAATTAACTGAAGTTTCGGAGTTTATAATTAATTGATTATTACGTATATAATGT
>JAOZQN010000757.1 GCA_029932195.1 Bacteroidales bacterium
ACTTGCACCACCACCAGCAACACCAGCATCATAAAATGCATGTCTTAGTTCAGTTATTTTTATAGGGTAATCATAAGAGAAGTCAGCACTCTCATAATAACTTCCTTTTATAGTAAAATCACTATCCAGATACCGATTTGCATTTGCTATTTCTGAATAAAAATTCCATCCAGCAGCGGCACCATTTGTTGTAGAAGGAGCATCCCAAGTTAAATCTGCATCTACACCATTGAGTATTCCTACAAGATTAATTGGAGGTGGAAACCAATTTACACCATTTCCAGTAAGTGCTATATCTATTTGAGTGGCTCCTGATGATACATTAGTTATTACACCCGAGTATGCTTGTACAGCACCAGGAGCAAATTTAACATATATTGTTGTTGCAGCTAATGTTCCTCCAGATGGAGACAATACGATTGGGTTTGTGTAACCAGATCCAGCTGTTAATGAAATTTCAAAATCCGCAGGTGCTGTAATTGTTACATCTCCTGTTAAATTTAGTCCTGAAACATCATAATTCCTCTCAGAATAATAACCTAAACTAATATCTCCAAAGTCAATTGCAGATTCTGTTGTGTAAAGAAGAGGAGTTGTTCCAAAAGTTGCACTTATGCCAATATCATCAACTACTACTCCAAATCCTCCTTCTGCTGTTGCCTCAAAGGCAATGTAATAATCAGAAGTAAGATCTGGTAAAGTTATTGTTCTTTCTGTCCAAGCTCCAATCTCGGCAGTATATGCATTTAATAATGTCCATGCACCTCCACTTGAAGTTTTATAATACACCCTTAGCTCGTCTTGTTTTCCACCTGATTTATCTTGTGCGTGCCAAAAAGTTAGAGTTGCATCTGTTGCACCAGTAAAATCAAGTTGTGGAGAAACAAGTTTACTAACATCTGCGGCAGCATTGAAATAAGCATTAAAACTACCACCATGTGCAGCTGCTGGTCTTCCACTTCTACCTCCATCTTGATAAGCCCAGTCAGAACCTTCATACGACCAACAAATTGGAAGTGTTCCTCCTTCAAAAGTTTCTGTTAATGGAAATGCAGTATAAGGTGCACAATCTGTTGTTGCTGTTGCAGATTTTGAAGTTGAATAATCATCTTTTTGATACCAATCTCCTTGTGCATCTTGTCTGTCTGCTCCTGCTTGTGCCCATACTTCATAATTATATTTTGTTGCAGAATTAAGTCCTGTATGATTTGTTGATGTTGCACCCCCTACATACATTATTTCTCCTCCACCAGGAAGAGTATTTCCAACTGTATAAACTGTTCCATCTACGGGGTCTCCTATTGAATTTCCTTCGGTTGCAAAAGCAATTATAACATCATCACCTTCCACGTTTAAATCCCAAGTAAGTGCAATTTCGCTACTTGACACTGTTGTTGCTGAAAGATTGTCTGCTCTTGGAACTCCTCCAAGATATGTTTGTGCTTCTATTAATGCAGCTACAGCATCTAATGCTCCAATACCAAGCTCACCTGTATAGCCTCCATTTTGATCGTATAAATCCGTTCTTACACTGTTTACGATGATAGTCCAAAGTTCTGCATTTGTAAGAACACCCTCAGTATTAGAAACAATCATTGCTGCAACACCTGATACATGTGGGCATGCCATTGATGTTCCAGACATAAATGCGTAACTATCATTTGGTTCTAAACTAGCAATATTTGTTCCAGGAGCTGTAATATCAACCCAAACACCATAGTTTGAAAAAGAAGATTTTACTCCTTGATTATCATGAGAAGCAACTGCCATTGCTCCCATAGTTCCTGCATCACCATATCCATAATATCCTGGATACCAGTCTCCATTATCATTATCGTTACCAGCAGCAAAGATTGTGATACCTCCATTTAGTCCAGTTCCACCACCGTTTGCATTAAAATAATCTATTCCGTCAAGGTCGCTCTGATTGTAAGCACCAGCACTACCATATCCCCAACTATTTTGAGAAATAGAGGCTCCATTATCTGCTGCATATTGATTCATTCCAAGAGTTGATAATCCATGAGAACCATTAAAAAGGTCAATAGACATAATTTTTGTTCCATTTCCACTTCCGTCTCCACCTGCTAATCCTGAAACTCCAACACTATTATTATTTAATGCTGAAATTGTTCCTGCGACATGTGTTCCATGGTCGTCTGCTACTGTTGATGCACCATCTGGTCCTATTGTTGGCCACATATTTGCAGCAATATCTTCGTGAGTGAAATCAACCCCTCCATCTATTATTGCAACAATAAAATTAGGATTACCAGTTTCTATATCCCAGGCTACTTCTGCATTGCAGTCCCACCCCACGGTTCCTACCTGTCCAATATCTTGTCCTGTGTTATTAAAGTGCCACTGATTAGCTGAATATAAAGGATCATTTGGAGTCCATCTTGTTCCATTTTCTTTTTGTATAGAAGTTGTTTTTACAGATTCTATTCTTTTTATTTTAAAAATAGGTTCTACAATTTCAATTTCTTCTAATCCTTCAAACATTCTAATTACTTCTATTACATCAATATTTGCATCAAATGAAATTTCACGCCAAAGATGTGTTCCCCATGCTTCATGCCTTGCTCTGGGCTACCCACGTAAAGTTGGACAAATTTAGTAATCAATGACTTGCCTCCTTCT
>JAOZQN010000758.1 GCA_029932195.1 Bacteroidales bacterium
AAATGAGTATTTTAATAATTTTGTATAACGCAGAGTTTTGGGTTTATAGGAGTGCTCTATAGAAAAAGGTAGCAGTGTTAGAACTATTTAACAATAAAAGACAATATAATTATAGCAAATAATTTCTAATTATTAATGAGAATTATTTGCTTTTTTATTATTTTTGCAAATATGAATTTTAAAATAACATCAAATTTTAGTCCTACAGGAGACCAGCCACAAGCTATTAAGGAGCTGACAGAAGGTCTTTTACGTGAAGATAAATATCAAACTTTGCTCGGTGTAACTGGTTCGGGAAAAACTTTTACCGTTGCAAATGTAATAAATGATTTGAACCGTCCTACGCTTATTTTGAGCCACAACAAAACACTTGCTGCACAACTTTATGGAGAATTTAAAGCATTTTTTCCAGATAATGCCGTTGAATATTTTGTTTCGTATTACGATTATTATCAGCCAGAAGCATTTATTCCTTCATCGGGAAAATATATTGAAAAAGATCTTAGCATAAATTCCGAAATTGAAAAATTAAGGATAAAAACCACCTCGTCTTTGCTCTCTGGACGGCGAGATATTATAGTGGTTTCGTCGGTTTCGTGCCTGTATGGTATTGGAAATCCCGACGATTTTCACGAAAATATTATTGACATAAAAAAAGGACAAAATATTCCACGAAATAATTTTCTGCGACATCTTGTAAATAGCTTATATTCACGGAATCAAATTGATTTTAAAGCTGGAACTTTTAGAGTTATTGGCGATACTATTGATATTTTTCTGGCTTATGGCGATATTGCTTACAAAATTATTTTTTGGGACGACGAAATTGAAGAGATTTATTCTTTTGACCCTCTAAATGGAAATATTATTGAAGAGTTTGAGACCGCTCGCATATATCCTGCAAGTATTTTTATGACCACAAAAACTCGCCTTGACAATGCCATGAAAGATATACGTTTAGATTTGGGTGAAAGAATCCAAGACTTTAAAGATCTTGGTATGCCTCTGGAAGCCAAACGAATAGAAGATCGTGTAACCTATGATTTAGAAATGATGCAAGAACTGGGATATTGTTCTGGCATAGAAAATTATTCACGATATTTTGATGGCAGAGATGCTGGCAGTCGTCCGTTTTGCCTGTTAGATTATTTCCCAAAAGATTTTATAACTATTGTTGATGAGAGCCACGTAACTTTGCCACAGGTGAGAGGAATGTTTGGAGGCGACCAGTCTCGCAAGAAAAATTTGATAGATTTTGGTTTTCGTTTACCCGCCGCTATTGATAATCGCCCGTTAAAATTTGAGGAATTTGAGGAAATTGTAAATCAGACAATTTATTTGAGTGCTACGCCAGCGGATTACGAAATTGAAAAATCGGAAGGAGTTATTGTAGAGCAGGTTATTCGCCCAACAGGCTTGCTTGACCCTCCAATTGAGGTTCGCCCAACAATGAATCAGATTGATGACTTAATGAATGAAATTCAGAAAGTTACAGCAAAAAATGAGCGAGTGCTTGTTACAACTCTCACCAAAAGAATGGCGGAGGAACTCACCGCATATTTGAATAATTTGAATATTCGTAGTCGTTATATCCACTCCGATGTGGATACTATTGAGCGAATAGAAATTATGGAGCAACTCCGAGAAGGACTTTTTGAAGTTCTTGTTGGCGTAAATCTTTTGCGTGAAGGTCTTGATTTGCCAGAAGTTTCGCTTGTTGCAATTCTTGATGCCGACAAAGAAGGATTTTTGCGTTCTCACAGGTCTCTTACACAAACATCGGGGCGTGCTGCGAGAAATGTGAACGGAAAAGTGGTTATGTATGGTGATAAAATTACTAATTCTATGCAAAAAACGATTGATGAAACTAACCGTCGTAGAATTAAACAAATGACTTATAATCAGGAAAATAATATTATCCCTCAACAAATAGTGAAGGCTAAAACTTCTGTTTTTGGAAAAGAAAAATCGGAAAGCATAAAATATTATACAGAACCAAACGAGCAAAACATTGCAGCAGACCCAGTTGTGCAATATATGACAAAACCTGCTTTAACAAAAGCTATTGAAAAAGCCAAAAAACAAATGGAAAGGGCATCAAAAAATCTGAATTTTGATGAAGCAATAAAATACCGAAACGAAATGTTTGAATTACAACAACTTTTTGCGGATAAGTTTTAAAAATAGGACTATGATTTAAAATTACTGAAATTATTTCTACTAATAAAATAATTTTGGTCTTAAAGGATTTGCGTAAATTTTGCAACCCGTATGCTCTACAATGATGTGAAATGTTTTCATTTCGGTAACTACTATTGTGTCGATATTTTGTGTGTGGTGGGCACACTGAGCGTAGCGAAAAAACTCACCACCACCCACACAAAATATTGACATCAAAGAAAATGATATAGCCTTTTTTTTTCAATCAGTTTTACTTGGAATAACATAAGGTTCTTTCCCTGCAAAAACGATTGGAAGTTTGATTATTTTTTTATGTTCTATTTTATTGTCAATAAGTGTTTTGTAATATTTATTTCGGTCTATTTGTGCCAAAGCATCTTTAATCTTTACGTTAATTCGTTTTGTGAAATTGTTATCACTTTCTTTTTCTTTTTGTTTCTCAATTTGTTTTATTTCAATT
>JAOZQN010000162.1 GCA_029932195.1 Bacteroidales bacterium
GGCGTTTTTCACGAGTGCCAATTTCTTCGTTACTTTTGAAATTTTAAAATGCTCATTTTACAGAGGTAAACTTCAATTCTAAAATTTCAAAAAAGCCCTTTTTTATTATAGATTATGCACTTTTCACAACCTAAATTAAATTACTATTTATGTGGATATTATATATTAACAGTCTCAACTCCTTACTGTATTTCTAATGTTTTAAAAACCTTAAAAATATCATCTAAACTATATCCTTTGGATTGTGCAAAACGGACTAATTTTTCTTTTTTATTTTCTTTATTTTCTAATTCAATTAACTTATTTTTAAGAACTTTTTTTAAAGTTATAATGTATTCATTATAATTAAGCTGGCATAAAGATTCTTGAATATATTTACTTGAGATTTGTCTTTGTTTTAGCTGAAAAGAAATCTTTATTTTTCCCCATTTATTAAACTTAAATTTATCGTTTGTAAAAGCATTTGCATACCTTTGTTCGTCTATAAATTTATCATCTATAAGACTTTGAATAATATCTTCTTTTTCTATTTCGGTTGCCTGCCAGTTTTGCAATTTTTTTGAAATATCAAAAATACACATTTCTTTTTTGCTACAAATATTTTGAGCTTTTATAAGAATTTCATTCATCAAAATGTTGAGTGTTAATTTTTTAGTTTTTAATTAGTATGCGTCCACAAAATCAACTATTTTACGAATTAGACCTACAATATTTTTGCAACTCGTTTATTCGTAGCCCACGATTATCATCGTGGGTTATCAATAGGGGGCGTCCTTACGGACTTTATGGACACACACTAATTAGCCTTTTGTATGGTAAATAGTATCAAGGAATACAAACAGGAAAGTCATTTTATTAAAAATTAAAAACGTCATTAACCAAGTTCGCTAATTTTTTCTAATTCTTTACGGTTTATAATTTTTATTGCCTTTCCTTCAAGTTCCACAACTTTGTCTTCTGCAAAACTGTATAAAGTTTTTATGGCATTAGAAGCAGTCATATTAGACATGTTAGCAAGGTCTTCTCTTGCAAGTCTAACATTCATTGTTTGTTTGTCCGATTTTAGTCCGTATGTATCAACAAGTAAAATTAAGGATTCTGCTAGTCTTCCACGTAAATGCTTTTGAGTAAGGGAGATTATTTTCTTCTCCGACCCTCCAAGATCCATTGCTAATCTTTTGATAATTTCTAATGCCAAATCACTATTCTGTCGTATAAATCTCAAAAGCTCTTTTTTATCTATTACACAAATAGATGAGTTTTCTATTGCAACTGCCGAAGCACTGTAATAATCATTTGCAAATAAAGCTCTAAAACCTATAAAATCGTTACATTTAGCAAGTCGTATAATTTGCTCTCTACCTCCAATTCCTTCCTTAAAAATTTTAACCTTTCCTTTGGATAACGAAATTAGCCCAGAAGGTTTAAATCCTTCTTTAAAAATATTTTCACCTTTTTTATAATGAACACAGGCGAGATTTTCTTTCAATATTTTTTTTTCTTTAATTGTTAAAACATTGAAAATGGAGTCTTTATTATCTATGCAATTGTTACATTTTGAATTCATTTTTTTTAATTATATATTATATTGTAAATTTGTAAAATAATTTATTAGATTACTGGATTATTGGATTAAATTTCTTGTTCTCTAATCTATATAATCTAATATAAACCACAAAAATAACAAATAAAAAGTATTTTAACAAAATAAAAAAAATAATTATGGAATATAATAATCCTGATGCAGGAAAAGGTTTGGGTATTGCAGCACTTGTTGTAGGAATTATTGGTTTTTTAATCTCGTGTTTACCTGTTGTAGGCTTATTTCTTGGTTTACTGGGACTTGGATTGAGCATTTCTGGATTAGTGCAAGCAAATAAACATAGTGCAAAAAAAGGTTTGTTGATATCGGCACTTGTTATTTCTATCATTGTCAGCTTAATAGGTCTTGCTTGGACTGGTTTTATTATAAACAAGAGTGATGGTGTAAATGACCTTTTTGACGAAATAAATAACGAAACTTTTTACGATATAAACGATGAATTAAATAATATAGATGAGAATTTTGACTCTTTAAGTTTAGATCCCGAAGAAATTAATAATTTAGAAAAAAGTAATAGTGAACCAGATAATGGAGTAGGTCCAGCACCAGATTAAGTAGTGCCTGTCTTTTTAATCAAAAAAATGGAATATTGAATATTCAAAAAGCACCGACTGTATGGACAGACTCTAAGTAGTTATACTAAAAAGGGTTTATTTGTTTATTAGATTGTATATTCCTTGATTACAAAATACAAAAAGTAAAAATTTTTAACCTAATTCAGTATATAAAATTGTTTAGGGTTATAAAATAATAAAGCTGAGTCCGCTCCGATAAGTGTATTTTTGTCAAAATCAAGACGGATATAAATTTCAGAACCAGAGTTTACTGCTGTAAATGAGGATTTTAAAATTTGTATCCAACGCCGAATTTGGCTAAAAAGTGCTTTTCGGAGTGAACTCAAGCTGTTGTTTTCAGGTGTCCACCAATCGTAAATTGTAAATCTAAAATTGTCAATCTACTTTACAAACTCACCTAAAATAAAAATACCTAAATGTAGGTATTTGATTTTTTATAATTTATAGTTTTATTTGTAAAAATTAAATTATTGAGAAATGATAACAAAAGACACAAAAATATCCGAAATTCTTAAAATAAATAAAGACGCTATTGAAATTATAGCTTCTATAAATACAAATTTTAATAAATTAAGAAATCCAGTATTAAGAAAATTGTTTGCCTCAAGAGTGAGCGTAGAAAATGCCGCAAAAGTAGGAGATACAACTATAAATAATATTCTTGAGGAATTAGAAAAAATAGGTTTTGAAGTAAAATATGAGAAAGGAAATGCTGAAATAAAAAATAAAATTACACATAATATTAAATCAGAAAAAATGAAAAACACTAAAATTGTCAAATTAGATGTGCGACCAATATTGTCGTCGGGAGTTGACCCTTTTGAGGCAATAATGGATAGCCTAAAAAAATTGAACAATGATGAGACTTTGCTGATAATAAATACATTTGAGCCAATTCCATTATTAAATAAACTCAAAAAACAAGGTTACGAATACGAGGTAGAACGACCAGAAGAGCAACTGGTTTACACATATCTTAAAAAATCTAATGAAACAAGAGTTGTAGAAGAAAAAGAGGACAAGCCAAACTCGGAACTAAATTTTGAGGAAGCAGAGCAAAAATTTGCAGGAAAAATGCACGAAGTTGATGTGCGAGACTTGGAAATGCCTATGCCAATGGTTACGATTCTTGAAGAAGTGGAGCAAATTAATGATGGCGAAGCACTATTTGTACATCATAAAAAATTACCACAATATTTGCTACCCGAACTTGCCGATAGAGGTTATATTTATAGCAAAAAAGAAATAGACGAAAATAATATTAAATTTATAATTTATAAAAAATGAACGCAGGATTAAGCACAAAAAACGCTCCTTCACCTAATGTAGTTTTACCGCATTATGCCTACGGAGCAATCGCATTTATAGTTGCCGCAGTAATGTTATTTTTTACCGCAGGAGACATAGTTGGCACACACATAGGAGGAAAAGTTCTGAGTCTTACACACGTTTTGGTTCTCGGCTGGATAACAATGATTATATATGGAGCTCTATATCAGCTAATTCCAGTAGTAATGGAAGTAAAATTGTATAGCGAAATTCTCGCATACTTAAGTTTTGTTACGCTTGGAGTAGGAACAATTTTAATGGTTATTCATTTCTGGTTCAATTATATAGGAAGTAGTTTGCTTATGGAGATTGGAGGAACAATGGTATTTGTTTCTGTCTTTTTATTTGCCATAAATGGAATTATGAGTGCCAGAAAAACAGCCCAGAAAACCATTGAAAATCAATTTATTGTAACTTCAATAGTTTGGCTATTACTAACAGTTTTGCTCGGAATTTTCATCATCGTAAATGTAGCAGAAGGCTGGATATCTAAATCAAATATGGAATTGATGAAAATTCATGTGCATTTTGGAATAATTGGCTGGTTTATGATGCTTGTTATTGGAGTAGCAAGTAAATTGTTACCAATGTTTTTTATTGCTCACAAGCTAAAAATCAAGTTTTTACACATTTCTTATTATCTCACAAATGTAGGATTATTGGGAGCAATGATTTTATCTTTTTTTTATCCAAATAAATATTTACTTTTGTTCTTATCAATAATTGTTGCTGTTGGTGTAATGTTCTTTGTTAGATATAATTACGATGCTTACAAAGCAAGACTACGTAGAAAGTTGGATATTGGAATGAAATTGACAGTTTTTTCATTTTTGCTTCTGTTTGCTACAATTATTTTTGGAATTCTTGCGTTTGCAAAATTTGATTTTATGGGAGTAATGAATACCAGATTTGCAACTGCCTATGGAATAAGTCTTATTTTTGGATTTCTAACCTCCTTAATATTAGGGCAAATGTATAAAACATTGCCATTTATTGTTTGGTTACAAAAATACCAGGATAAAGTTGGACGATATAAAATTCCAATGCCAGCAGGAATGTATTCCGAAAAAGTGGCAAACTTGCACTACTACACTTTTGTAGCTGCAATAGCTTTATTGCTCATAGGAGTTCTTGTTGCTATTAAAATTATTGTAATGATAAGTGCTGTCGCATTTTTTGCTACCGCTGCACTTTATGGATATAATACTTTTATAATTCTTTTTCATAAAGAAAAATTGGAAGAAATAAAGAAACGAAAAAAGAAATAATAATTAAAAATAAAAAAAATGTTAGATAATTTATCAAAAACAGAACAAGAAATTGTAGATGTAATAAAAACAGTAATTGACCCAGAAGTAGAAGTAAATATTGTAGATTTAGGTCTAATTTACGAAGTGCATCACAACGAAGCAGATAAAAAAATAGATGTTATAATGACGTTATCTGCAAGAGGTTGCCCCGTTGGCGACACAATAATCCATCATGTAGAAACAGTAATTCTTGCAAATTGGTCTGATTATGAAGTAGATGTAGAACTAACTTGGGAGCCACAATGGACACCAGAAATGATTACCGAAGACGGTAAAAAAACATTAAATATGTAGATTGGTTATCGTGTTTTTGAGTTATCGTGTTGTGAGTTACGCAAAGCGTATTTGTAACCCCAATACGATAACACAAAAACTCAAAACACGACAACTCAAAAACTAACAACACGATAACTCAAAACTCGCAACACAATGTCAAGTTTTATAAAATTAGTCCGATTACCGAATTTAGTTTTTGTAGCTGTTATTCAGTATGTAATGCGGTGGTGTATAATTAATCCTATTATTACAACAAGTGGTTTTGAGCTACAATTTGGTGAATTTAATTTCGCATTACTTGTGTTATCAACAGTTTTGCTTACTGCTTCGGGCTATATTATCAACGATTATTTTGATACAGAATCTGACCTATTTAACAAGCCACAAAAAGTTACGATAGGAAAAACAATCACCCGTAAAATGGCGATGAATCTCCATATTGCACTTAATATAATAGCAATAGCAATAAGTTTTTATATTTCTTATAAAATAGGAATTTATAAAATAGG
The DNA here is from genome assembly GCA_029932195.1 of Bacteroidales bacterium. Lineage (GTDB taxonomy): Bacteria > Bacteroidota > Bacteroidia > Bacteroidales > JAOZQN01 > JAOZQN01. The sequence goes on from JAOZQN010000162.1 coordinate 5,603, forward strand.
ATTTATTTTTGTAATAATTGCAGGATTGTTGTGGTTTTACTCGTCGTCTTACAAAAGATTGTTTCTTGTTGGAAATCTGATAGTTGCTTTGCTTGCAGGACTTGTGCCGTTTATGGTTGCACTTTTTGAAATTCCTTCACTAAATCACGAATATGCAGAAATACTTATCCAAAGAGGCAAAAATTTTAACCTTGTAATTTATTGGATATTAGGATTTTCATTTTTTGCTTTTATAACAACATTTATCCGTGAAATAATTAAGGATATAGAAGATTACGAAGGAGATAAAACTTTTGGAAGCAATACTATGCCGATAATCATAGGAACTTTTTATTCCAAAATTGTAGCTATAGTTTTGATTGTAATAACTATTGCTACACTTTATTATATTCAATTTGCCTATATTAAAGAAGTGTATTCTTTGATTTATATCAATACATTATTAGCTTTACCATTTATTTTTCTTATTTTTAAACTTATTAATGCAAAAACAAAAGAACATTTTCATAAAGCAAGTCGTTATTCCAAAATAATAATGGTACTTGGCGTTTTGTATTCAGCAGTTGCCTGTTATAATTTTTATAACTTTAATTTTTAATAAAACTTATTGTTTTTGTGAAAAAAAATTATTTTCATAAAAAACATTAGCTTTAGTTTAGAATTAACAAAAAAATAGGTATATTTACAACCTACATAATCTAAGCACTACCAAAAAAAATACAAATGATTAAAAATAGAGAAAATGAATAGTCTTTCTTTTGAGGAAATAACAGATGGAGACCATTTTGAAGATTTAGTTGCAGAATACTTTCGAGATTTGAAAAATGATTCAGACAATAACATAACGAATGTAAAAATTAGTCAAAGTGAAAAAGGAACAGATGGAGGAAGAGATATACTAATTGAATTTGACTTATCAGATGATATTAAAATTTTTAAAAGAAAATGGGTAATTCAGTGCAAGTTTCATACTTCTACAATTTCACCTTCAAAAATAAATACGATTAATATTCCAACCCTTGTTCACTCATATAATGCTGCTGGATATTTATTGGTTTGCAAATCTCGACCAACATCTGGATTAACTGAATTATTTGAGCGTTTAAATAAAGAATGTAAAAATAAATACCATTATGAATGTTGGACTGGTAACCAATTTATTAATAAATTATATATCAGAGAAAATTTACACTCGTTATTTTTTCCTAAATATCAAGAATATATTAACTCTTTTAAAAAAATGAAATAATGAAAGCATTTATATCATACTCTTTGAATGACAGAGACCAATATATTTTGACTCTTCTTTCAAGTGAATTAAGAAAAAAAGGATTTTCTTTAAATCAAAGTAACGATTTTAATAGAGAGATGAGTTCTTTAACTAAAATTAATATAAAAAAATCTCAATTATTTATTGGGCTAATTACAGGAAAAGGTACAGGAAAAAAAAGAGTAATAAAGGAATGGAACTTAGCAAATATATCGAACATACCATCTATATTCTTGATTGAGAACACAGTATCTGTGAATCCCGATTTTAAGTATCCGTATATTAAATTTGACAGATATAATCCAGAAGAAGCGATAGCAGAATTAAATAGAAGAACTAATTCTATGAAAAAAAAATCTAATCAAGACTCCAATGCTTGGGCTTGGATTTTGGGAGGTGCTGCACTCTTGGCTGTAATTGGATCGTTATCAAATAATGATTAAAAAACGATAAAATAGTTTAAGATAAAAAATGAGACGAATATTTATATAGTCTCAACGACTTTACCAATTAACGTTAAAACTAACCACTTACATTTTTTTACTATCAAATTTTTTCCAAAAAACAGAATCAGTTCTTGGTAGTTGTTCTGTCATATTTGTGCCTTTAATTATTTCCTCTAAAAATCTGATTTTATCTACATTCTCTTTCACCTCCAAAATTCTCAATTCATCTTTTACAGTAATAATTGGCATCTCTTTTTTATTTCCTATCTGAAATAGAAACGAATATTCATTTACAACTGAATTTATATGCCATTTTTTATTCAATTTTATATAATCTATTTTAGAATAGAAATAAGTTTCAGGAATATAAACCCCTTCTTTACTTAAAGAAATTTCGGTTAATGAAGGATAATTATTAATTCTATTTATCTTATTTTCAGCATATTCATATTCCATAGAAATAATAGCAAAACTTTCTTTTTCAATAATTAGTTTACCCTTAAAAACACCCCTTCGTTTATCTGGATTAGGATAAAATTCTATAATAAAAAATTTATTCTTTTCATTACTTGTAGTTTTATAATTGTAATATTTAAAATGGTCTTCTTTCAAAAAATTTATTCCTATTTCTGGTATTTGAATAAAACTCTTTGGATACCTTGCTACATCTGCATACAAAAGTTCGTAAGGAGCATTTACAAAAAATAAATAATCCCATAATTCTGAGTTTTTTTCATTTTTGGTCGTTCTTGCTTGCAAAAACTTCATTTTATCTCGTTTTTTTGAGTTGTATGGAGCTTTATAAATTTCAACAAATGCTTCTATTTGTAGGATAACAGAATCGTCTTGCATTACAGTTTCTCTAAAAAATGCGACAAACGACATTGCTGTATCTGGATAATTATGAGGAACTTGTAAGAGAGCATTTTTTATGAGCGAAGTAGATAAATAAGGATTTATAACAATTTTTCTTATCTCTACATCTTTTGGTCTTAAATAGATATGTAACAAATTATTGCTATCTATTTTATTAATATTTATTGAATATCTTTCAAAACCAACATACGAAATTATTAATTTCTGCTTTTCTGTATTTGAAAAAATAATAAATTCTCCATTTTCATTAGAATTTGTTGCAATATTTTGTTCCAACAGAATTATTGTTGCACCTTGGAGAGACTGTTTTGTTTCGGAATTAGATATTTTTCCATGTATTTTATTGGCTGTTTGAGCTTGTAGCGAAAAAGTGAAAAATAAAAAAAAAGGAAATATGAAAAATTTCATTTAAAATTTGTTATTTTAAAATTTCAATGGTAAAATCAGGTTTGCTAATATATGCTATGTCGTATGATTTTGGGTTTGGCACTTCTTCTACTTTTTTTACTCCATTGGTGTAGGTTATTCGTGTGCATGTTCCACCCCAGTCCGAACTCGCAATACTTATTTTCAAGTCATTGGCTATTGAGCAATTTTCTGTAATTTCAATTTTTGCCCAACCATCTTCTACGCCAGCAGTATAACACTCTTGAACTGTTTTTCCTTCAAAAAAAAGTTCTAAAAAATTAAGACAACCATCTCCAAAATTATTTGCATAATAACAACCTATACCTATTTCAAAAAAAGGAATTGCATAATTTGTTGCACGTGAAAGAGCTGTTTTTATGCCTATATCGTCGTCGTCGCCAGCACTCGAACCTGCTCCATAACAAACAGATTTAAAAATAATCATTGCATTTTCGTGAAGTTTTAAATCGGAGACTATCTGTTGATTAGAAATATGAGTAGATAAATTAAGTCCACCACTTGTGCCTCCATGACCAGAATAAACGAAAAAATTAGCTCCTTCCGAAGCTACAACAATTTTATCCCAGTCGGTTTTGTCGTTATAAAAACAATGAACTTCAACACCTTTATCCCTGAAAAAATCTGCTATTTTATCCATTTTAGTAATAGCGGCAGCAGTTCCATCTTCCTGTGGTCCAACAATTAAAACAGCTTTTAACTGATTTTTATAAATTTCTAATTCTATATTACTTGAATTATTAGAACTTACAATATTTACAAAAAAAAACAATAAAAATATTGTAATTACAGAAAACATGACTTTTTTATCTCTCATAAAAAACTTTGGCTATGGTTTAGAATTACTGAGGTTATTTCTAACAACAAAATATTTTTTGAACTTGTCTAAAATTTTGCAATCCGAATGCTCTACAATAATGTGATATGGTGTGCAATGTGTCGCACAATGTAAATTGAAAGTAAAATGTCAATATTTTAGCACTTCTTTCAATTTTTGCACCTTGAAGAAGGCAATGAAATTCAAGAAAATGTTAGGTATTTAGTTTTTGTCAAATAGTTCAGCAGGATTTATCTTGAATTGTAACATTTGGGCAGTTTTTCGTCCATTATCTCCTCCTTTTCTCTGCATTGTAATATTACCAATTTTTATATTTCCTTGTTTTGTGATTTTCACCTCTCCATTTCCAAAATGATTTAATACAATATTTATCGGTTTTAAAACCCACTTTGCTTCTGCTTCAATTTTTTGAGCAACAAGCATCCACTCTGCCGAAAACTTCCCTCTTCCTTTAATAATGTCATTGACAATTAAAGTTTTGTTATTTTCAATCCAGCTTATTAAAATGTCTTGATTTGATTGACTAAATTCATTTACAAATGTTCGCCTTTCATCTTTTGGGTTTTTAATTGTGGGTAAAATTTCTCCCGTGTATTTTTTCAATAAAACCGTAGTATTTTCAGGGATAGACCACATTTCTACATATTTATCGACCCATCTTTTGTCAATTTGATTAAATCCTTTCAAATTACTAACTAATTTAACTTGAATATTCTCAACGTCTATTGCTTTTTTCAGTTTAATCGTAACTTGAACTTGCACGTCTGCCTTGTAACCCGATAAAACAATAGCTTCAACATATTCTATTTCATCAAGTTTATAATCCATTATTTCAAGCCAAATCTTTGCGTTACTATCTGTTTCCCAGTTGTTAAACTTGAATACTATATCTTTCTCGTTCTGAAATCCTTGTTTGGCTGTTTTTGATCCTAATTTTTGTTTCTTGTCCATTTTTTTCAATCGTATTTAAAATTTCATTTACGATGTATTGTAATACATTTATTGATACACTATTTCCAAACTGTTTATGTGCTTCGGAAACACTTTTATGATAAATAAATGTCTCAGGGTAACCTTGTAATCTTGCACATTCTCTTGGTGAAAGTTTACGAATTTTATTATTGATTTTATACAATCCTGTTTTTGAACCAGCACCTCCTCCATAAGCAGATAGGGTTATTGCGTGTCCTTCTGGGTGATATATTCTTTCTCCTTGTCCACCTTTATTAACTTTCCCGATTTGAAAAGGTTTATTAGGAAGGTCAATTTCTCCAAAAATATTTTTTTCGGGATTATATTCTTTATAAAAAACTATATCATCTCGCTCTATTATTTTTCCATTTTCAGGGCTGTTCTCCAATAATTTAGACAATGATGAAATTATATTTATTGAAGGAAAATTAAAGTCGGTAACTTCAAAATTATTATTATTAAACGCAATAATATAAATTCTTTCTCTATTTTGAGGAAGTCCAAATCTGCTTGTGTTAAGGACTTTATAATGAACTGTATAATTCATTTCATTCAAAGTATTTAATACTACTTTTAAAGTTTTTCCATTATCATGTTTTGCAAAATTTTTCACATTTTCTAAAAATAGAATTTTCGGACGATGATAATTTACAATTCGTGCAATATCAAAAAACAATGTTCCTCGTGTATCCTCAAATCCTTTCCGTTTTCCTGAAACTGAAAATGCTTGACAAGGGAATCCACCACATAATATATCGTGTTTTGGTATTTCTTTTTCATCAATGATTGTAATATCCCCTGCTGGTTTTAGATTATGATTTTGTTCGTAAATATCAGATGCTTTTTTGTCAATTTCTGATGCAAAAACACATTCTGCTCCAAAAGATTTTAGTGCATAATGAAATCCTCCAATACCTGCAAATAAATCAATAAATTTATATCTGTTTAAATTTTTATTATTTTTTATTTCAACCATTTCTTTTTTTTCACAAAGATACTCAAATTTTCATTATCACCCTTAATAGTAGATTTTTTAGTTATACCTAACGCCTAAGGTGTTAATAATTTGATATTTCATCAAAAAAAGTTCCCCCAGTTTTTGT
>JAOZQN010000759.1 GCA_029932195.1 Bacteroidales bacterium
ATAAGTAAAAAAAATGGGGAATTAAATTTGGAAGTTTAAAATGAGAATTACTGGAAAAATAGTTAGCTTTTTCATATCAAGAAAATATTAAATTAAAAACTTGGTGGCGTTATTTAAAGGTGACTTTAGAATAAAAAACGGTTAAAACCGTTAATAGTATAGTATTTACATTTCTCCCATGACTAAAGTCATGGGTTGATAATTAGATTATTAGCCCACGACTTCAGTCGTGGGAATTTGATAATATAAAAATAATGTAACCGTTTTAACGGTTTTTTAAAGTTTAGTCACCTTATAATTTACGCCATCAAAAACTCAACATTGATTTTACTGAAGGTTGCTTAAGTCTAATTCAGGAAATTTGCCGTTTGGGAGTTCGGGCATTTGAAAACCTGTGTATGCTTCCATAATTTTATCTTCATATTCTTTTACGATGGCAATATCATCTTCTGAAATAAACAGTCCCGTAAATTTTTTTGTAGATTTCATTACTTTATCTGCCCATTTTTTATTCTTTTTCCAACTCTCTTCAAGCTGTTTTGTTCCTTTCAAAAGTTCTTCTTTTATTTTGCGTTGTTCTACTTTTATATCTTCTGGAATATCTGGGTCGTTGAGTATTTTATCAATCTCGGCAATGCCATCATCTAACATTTTATTGCTATTTTCGTTCAAATCTTCAAAGTTTTCCATGCCTGTTTCTGCTTGCAATATACTAAAAATACTACCTATTTTGGCATTAGTAATAATAAATTGAGAGTAATTATCAAATCCTCCTTCTTTAATTATTTTTTGAATTTTCGCATACTGCTCTTTACCTAATTCAGCATTTTTGGGGTCTATATTTATTGACTCCAAAATTTCGGGGGCTTCTTCTCGCAATTGAGTATAAGTTTCAATATAATTTTCTATTTGCTCACCTGTTAAACTCTCCTTTTTATCTATCAATGAACAAGATAGTAAAAATAATATAAGAGAAATACTAATAAATATTGTTGTTGTTCTCATAAGTAAAATGTTAAATATTTTTACAAAAATACAAAATAAATAATAATAATAAAGTTTTTATTTTTAATTAGTTTTCACCTGAGCATAATTGTATCTGAGTCAAACGTGAACACTTGACACTGTAAATCACTGAAAATCAATTTATTTTAACCTTACATAGGGAATTTCTTAACACATTGTGTTATGCAAAAGCAAAAAACATGTTTTAAAACATAAAATAAAATAGGTGGAAAATTTTGTAAAACGTTTTTTTTTTTTGCAGTTTTGCGGTCTGAAAATCAAAGACTTGCAAGCCGTGTATTTTTCAGTAAACCAAACAGTTAAATATTAAAAAAATGAACTTATTAAATTTTTCCCTAATCGGAATATTAGTTATCTTTGTAACTTTAATAACATTTAGCAGTTGCAACAAAGAAGCAGAGTTGGAAACAACAAACGACGAAGTTTTGGAACGCATTTTAGACTTTAAAGAAAAAGTAGAAAACCCGAACCAACAAAAAAGCGGAGAAGAAATTAGTGTAGAAGATGCAGTTTGGCTCGTGGAAGCGGCGTTGAATTATAGTTATTGTATGACAGAGCTTTCAGACAGTTTGTTAAATCAATTTGTAGTGGATAGCTTATCTTTAGAAATAAATATTTCTAATGGAGAAGTATTTTATAGTGATGTAATTAATTCTTATATTGATATCTCTTATGAAATAACTGATGTATTAAATAGCTATAATGCAAATTTAAAGAAAATTACTTTGGCAGATGTAGAATGTGATTTAGATAATTCTTTGATTAAAGTATATTTTATTATAGGAACAAAAGAAATAGAAGAAAAATCAACAAAATGGTTTGTTGGATTTGGTGCTACAGATTACTGGTATTGGGGCTGGAGTTTAGGAAAAGCACCGCCATATTCGGGATACGAAGGATATGATGCTGGGTTAAGAATTCAGCAATATGCAAATTTAAGTATTGGAAGACCTGCACAATATGCCTATTTAACTGATATTGAAACAATATATGAAGAAGAAAATAGCCCTTATATGTGGAATGGCGAAGCAACAGGAAGCACTGAGCCTCATTTAACACCCACAGAAATGACTTATTGGTTAAATAAATTAAAAGAAGTGGGAGAATTAAGAAAACCTGCGGGAAAAGATATAATTAATTATGATATAACAGAGAGTATTTTAGGTACAAGTCGTTATCATGTAGCATATCTTAAATATGGTATTTGGCATATATCAAATCCTGGTGAATTATAAATAAAAGAAAGATTGTGAAAAATATTTTCGCAATCTTTTTTTGTTAAAAAATAAACAAAACATGAAAAAAAATATTTTAATGATAGCTATTTTGTTTCTTGTAAACAATAGTTTTTCGCAAAATCCGTTTGAACTTTTAATAAGCAATCATAACGATGAAGTCATATCAGACGTAATAGAAATAGCCGATAATAGTATTATTATGGTTGGCACAGAAAGAGAAAATTACTCTGATTACAATTTTTCTAACGCTAAATTATTACACATAAGTTCCGATGGCGAAATATTGCACAATATTAATTACGAAATAGAAGATAGTATTTATAATTTTTCGGACATAATAAAAACAGATTTTGGTTATATTACTGTTGGTATGGCT
>JAOZQN010000760.1 GCA_029932195.1 Bacteroidales bacterium
TTGTATTTATTTGATATATAAATTGTTATCTATTTCCGTCCAGACACTACTTATAAAAAGACTTGCGGATTTAAGGTAAAATATGATATTAACAACCAAATTTCTGTTTGGGGAAAGTATTCACTTTCGTATGCCGACAAAAATATTCTTGGAGAAGGAGGTCTCAACGAAATAATTGGAAGCAATAAATCGGAAGTGAAATTGCAAATGAGAATTAAACTTTAGTAAACAAAATGATTGTGGTTTAGTATCTTGTGATGTTAAAATAATCTATACAAAAAAGATTAGTTTAAAATTGGAATTGTCAAAAAAAAACGACTAACTTTGTAACCCGTATACTCACAATGATTGGCGTTAAGTTTAATTACAAAAATAAATATTAACTAATAAATAAGATAAAATGAAATTCACATTTACCCCAGAACACATAGCAATTGCAGAATTATTTGCAGGTAATATTAACTACATAATTCCAGAATATCAAAGACCATATTCATGGGATTGTATTGGAAAAAGTGAAAAGAATAACCAATTAAACGTAATGTGGGACGATTTAATTGATTTCTTTAATAGTGAAAATGCGGGTGAATATTTTTTTGGTTCAATGGTAATGATTGAAAAAGAAAGTCGATATTTTGAAGTTATAGATGGACAACAAAGACTAACCAGCCTTGTCATTCTATTTGTTGCAATAAAATGTTTTTTAAAAAGAATAAATGAAAATCATGATTTGTTAGAAGGAGACAGTAAGGAAGTTGAAGAACTTAAAAATTCATTACCGAAAGCTATTAGAGTAATTGATAATATGATTTTTAATGAGAAGGATTTCGGTTTTAGATCTGAAAAGAAAGTTAAAATAGAAAAGAATGCAGAGTTTGATTATGACAAAATCCTAACAAATGTGATGGAGTGTATTGAACAAACAAATGTAGGTACAGCAAATAATGAACAAAAAAAAGTGTCTAAAAGATATTATGCAAACAGAGACTTTTTTATGAAAAAAATCGAAAATATTTTTCTTACTTCGGGGAAATTTACAAAAACGAATGTTAGTGAACTCAGTAAATTTACAGAGTTTTTACAATATCAACTTTCTGTTGTTCGTATAAAAGCACCTGATTTTGATGTAGCTTACCAAATCTTTGAAATATTAAATAATAGAGGATTACCTTTATCGAATAAAGATCTTTTCAGAAATTTTATTATCCAACAATTCACAAAACTTAAAAATGAGAATCCTGATAAATACAGTGATATTATTCCAAGTAAAAAATGGAATAATTTAGAAAATGATTATTCATTAACGCATGATTTTATTGGTCGTTGGGTTGAAAGCACAAAAGCTGGACAACAAAAATACTCAGCTTTTAATGATTTAAAAGAATTATTTGATAAAAAATATACTGATGCTATTGATAAATCAAAAATTGAAAAACTATATGACGATATTAAAATTGATTTAGAGTATTATTCTTTAATTGTTGACCAGTCAATAACAAGTATTTCTATAAGGAATAAAATTATTTTTCTTTTAAATGCGGGTAATGTAAGATATTCAATAAATTTATTATTAGCGTTATTTCGTTGTTACAAATACGATGGCAATGATAATATAGAGTTATTAGATTTCATTATAAAATACGAACAATATTTTTTACATACTTTATTGTCGAAAGATAAACGTTTTACAAGTAGTTCAATTTACAATGCAATAGAATTTTTAAATAATAAAGAAATTGATAATGCAAAAAAAGAATTTCTAATTTCAGATGAAGAGAAAGGACAGTTAAAAGATTATATTAGTAGCGATTTTAGAGATAATACAAATGCAAAACTTATGATTTCTAAATATTTTTTGTATAAAGATACTGTAATTGATGATGTTATCTCACAACAATTAGATTTTAGTAAAGCAACTTTGGAGCATATTTTACCTCAAGACCCTGCAATGGAAACAAATTGGATAAGTGATTTTTCAGATAATTTCAGGAAAGAAAATACATATAAACTTGGAAATATGACTTTGCTCACAAGAAGAATAAATTCTGCGGCAAAAAACAATGATTTTAGTGTTAAAAAAGAAAAATACGAAGCCACTAAACTTTGGTTAACACAAAAGTTGACATCTGAAAATTTAATTATTGACGACAAATTCTTTAAAAATAGACAAATAGATATAATAGAAGCTATTTATACCGATTTAGAAATATAACAAATTTAACATTTGCCTTGAAGCCAGCAACTTATTTGGTGTAGTATTTTTCTCGCTACGTTCGGAAAAAACGCCACACCAAATAAGCCACCATCTCAATAGCAGTTACCGTAAAACTCATCACATTATTGTAAAGCATACGGCTTATAAAATTAACACAAAAACAAAATTGTTTTGGTGATTTAGTAATCTTAACAATATTAAACCACAAGCGTTAAAATGGAAAAATTAGTAAAAGTTTTCGTAAATACAGAGATTTTAGTAAAACTAGTTCAAGAGGAATTAGAGCAAAAAGGAGTAGATTCGGTTATCAAAAATAACTTTCAATCTGGTATTATTGCAGGTTTTGGAGGGGGAAGTCCTTCGGGTGTGGAGTAAGGTGTTAATAATTTTATGTTTTTATAATAAAAGTTCCCCCAGTTTTTA
>JAOZQN010000163.1 GCA_029932195.1 Bacteroidales bacterium
TGCCGTTTTTGTAATATATTCACAACCAGCTAATTACAACTCCGAAACTTCAGTTGAATAATATATTAAATCATACAAAACAATTAAATGACGGTTTTGATGGTAATATAAAATTTGGCTATGTTGGTTCGGCAATGCAAGAAGTAATTCCGGAACTTTTACTTAAATTTAGAGAAAAACATCCTAATGCTCTTTTTAGTTTAACCGAAATGGATAATAAAAAGCAAATTCAAGCATTGATAAATCAAGAAATTGATATTGGTTTTGTAAGAATGGAACGTGTACCGAGAGGCATAGAAATTAAAGCTGTTTTTGAAGATACTTTTTCGTTAGTTTTACCTGCAGATCATAGAATAAACAAGCTTAACTTTAAAGATTTGTCGCAATTTAAAGATGATCCTTTTATTTTTTTTGATGCCTCATACAGCGAATCATATCATGAAATAATTATGCAAATATTTGACAACAGTGGGTTTACTCCTTTGGTTTCACATTATACCGTAAATGCAAGTTCGATATACAGGCTGGTAGAAAATAATTTTGGAGTTTCGATAGTGCCGACTTCATTGAAACATGGATACAATATGAATATTAAGTTTATTGAATTAAAAAACATAAGCCAACGCACAACATTGAAAATTGTATGGAATAATATGAATACAAACCCTATTTTAAAGGCAATTCTGAATTTGATTCCTGAAACAAACATTAATATTGAACAGTCTTAACAAAATTAAATAATTTAGACAGTCAATTTAGATTCCAGTTTAACTGTTACATTTAATATAGTTCCTGTTTGTAGGCACAAAATCAAGCCTGAGCCTTACATCAAACCTGCGATCGCTCGCAACGCTCTTGCCATCAGCTTTTACGATCCACTCTCTAATCGCATTAAGACTTGATGAGTTTTGAAAATTAATTCCTATTTTATCGCACTTTTTGGGAAATTTAACTACCTTTGGCGGTAATTAATAAAATTATATTTCGGGCATACACATGCTGCAGGTCATCAAGCTTTGTGGGTGTTTTTCGATTTGCGAAAAGCAGCCACAAAACTTTTGTTTCAAACAATGGAGGTCACGACTCAAATTTATTGGGGTGGTGGTGAGTTGCATAGCATCAAAATAGTATATAGAGCTTATGCTCATTGCCCACTTTATAGTAGGAACAAAATTTTATCAATGGAAAGGAAATGGAAAACAAAATTAGATGATGTTCTTGTTTTATGTTTAAAAAATATAGATTTTATCGATTAATTTTATATTTTTGATGAATGAAAAATGTATCTGTGCTTGCCAGATTTTTTATTTGGCGATTAAGAAATCTTTCCAATAAGAATTTTACACTCATTCTTAGTTTTATTATAGGAATTATTGGAGGGTTAATTGCTTTATTTCTAAAAACTTCTGTCTTCTATTTACGACAACTTCTTGTGAGCGAAAATCAATTTGATTTTCAAAACTACCTCTTGTTAATTTATCCCACCATTGGAATTGTGCTTACTGTTTTGTTTGCAAAATTTGTTATTAAAGATAATATTCCACATTCAATAACTTCTATTTTACATGCTATCTCTCGCAAAAACAGCTTATTAAAAGGGCATAAAATATTTTCATCTTTAATTGGAGGAGCTTTTACAGCAGGTTTTGGTGGGTCAATTGGTTTGGAAGCACCAATAATTTCGTCGGGAGCAGCTTTAGGCTCAAATATTGGTAAATATTTACGTCTTGATTATAAGAATGTTACACTTTTGCTCGCTTGCGGAAGTGCTGCCACTATGTCGGCAATTTTTAACACGCCAATTGCCGCAGTAATTTTTGCCTTTGAAGTTTTACTTCTTGACTTGTCTCGTTTCTCTCTCATTCCCTTGTTATTAGCTTCTGTTACAGGCACAATTGTTACACGCCTATTTTACAATGAGGCAATCCTTTTCGATTTTCCTCTTTCCGAGCATTTTGCAACAGGTGCAATTCCTTTTTATATTGTTTTTGCTATCCTAACAGGTTTACTTGCAGTATATTTCAATAAAACTTTTTTATTTGTAGAAAATAAATTTCAAAAGATTAAAAATCAGTCTAATAAAATTATTTTTTCTACAATAATACTTGGTATTCTTATTTTTATTTTTCCTCCGCTTTTTGGCGAAGGTTTTGAAACTATAAAAATCTTATTTAAAGGTGATTATGCTTCAATATTAAATAATTCAATTTTCTTTTCTTTTAAAGATAATTTAATAGTTGTTCTTGCTTTTTTCTCCATTCTTATTTTTATCAAAGTAATTGCGGCCGTAACCACCATATCGGCAGGTGGGAAGGGAGGAGTTATTGCTCCATCACTTTTTACGGGAGCAATTGCAGGATTTATTTTTGCTACTATTGCTAATTCGCTAAATCTTGGTATTCAGCTATCTGTGAGTAATTTTATTCTCATAGGCATGGCGAGTGTATTAGCAGGAGTTTTGCATGCACCACTTACAAGCGTATTTTTGATTGCAGAAATTACTGGTGGTTATTATCTTATTGTGCCGCTAATGCTTTCTGTTATAATTACTTATGTTACAGTAAAATATTTTCACAACGACTCTATAATTACTTTGCAATTATCCCGAAAAGGTTCTTTAATAACTCATCATAAAGATAAAGCAGTGCTTAAACTCATTGATTTAGCAGAAATTATTGATATAGATTTTAATACAATTAATATAGATGCAAATCTTGGCGATTTGGTAGAAGTAATAAAGAAAGCTCATAGAAATAATTTTCCTGTAATTAATAAACACAATGATTTACTGGGAGTTATAGCACTTGACCGAATTAGAGAAGTAATGTTTGATAAAAGTAAATATGAAAAAATAATGGTCAGAAATTTGATGATACAACTTCCTGTAGTTATACAAATAGATGATACTGTGGAAGTTGTTGCAGATAAATTTAGAGAGACTGGGGTTTGGAATTTGGCAGTTGTGGACAACGGAAAATATGTTGGTTTTGTGTCAAAATCAAAATTATTTTCGGTGTATCGTAAAATGCTTGTGGATATTTCAAGTGATTAATTTAAAAGTTCTCAGGGTAAATAAGGATTTATGTGTATTAATATAGAACAATAGTTCGTTAAATTTCTTAATAAAACTCTGATTATTAGCATTCTCCGTAGCGTAGGGTTTTAAACCCTACGATACGGAGAATGAGAGAGTTACATCGGAATAACAAAAAACTTAACTTAACGAACTATTATAGAACGAACTTATTAAATTTTCAAATTATGAAACACCAAAAGAAGTATCTATTTTTTATTTTATTATTGTTTGTATTTGCCTGTAAAAAAGAGCAAAAGCAAATTCAGCCAGAAAGTTGTGATTATGCAACTGTTTTAGAAGAAGGAGAAATACGTAATTTCAAGATGGGATTTAGCACCTGGCCTTTTGGTGCAACAGAAGAAGATAAAATTACAACAATGAATTTTATAGAACAAAATTCAGACATTTATTGTGAGCAAATTGATGATAAAATCCCTTGGAGTAGCTTGATAAACAATACAGATTATCCACAAGAATTTTTAGATGAGATTAATTTTCGTGTGGGAAAAAGGGTAGATACCGAACTTTTTTTGGCAATAGATTTACTCAATACAGACCGCAATGATTTATTAGAAGATTATGATGGTAAAATTCCCGAATACACTCATTTATACGATGATGCGATTAAGAATGCTTTTGTAAAACATGTAAAATGGTTGATAGAACAATTTTCTCCCGATTATTTAATTATTTCACAAGAAGCCAATGAGTTATATATAGAAGACCAAGAAAAATGGAATGAGTTTAAAATATTAATTGATGAAGTTAAGACAGAAATAAAATCAAGTTATCCAGATTTGCCAGTATCAGTTTCTATTGTTTTACACAATTTATTTGAACCAGAAGATGTAGATAATATTGCTGATTATCAGGCAGAAGTAAGCGAGTTTATTGGAACTATGGATTTTGCTCCAATAAGTTTTTATCCTTTCTTTAAAGGAATGCACACAAAAACAGAATTTCAAACAGCTTTTGATTTTATTAATGATTTTACCAATAAGCCAATTGCTTTTGTGGAAACATGCCACTTGGCAGAAAATTTAAAAATAAATTCGTATAATTTAGAAATATCAAGTGATATTTGTGAACAAAATAATTATATGGAGTTCCTTTTGGATAATGCACAAACAAACGATTATCTGTTTGTTATCTGGTGGTCGCATAGAGATTTTGATGCTTTATGGGAAACATTTCCTAATAAATATAAAGACCTCGGGAAACTTTGGCGAGATACTGGAATTTTAGATGAAGATGGAGAACACCGTCCTGCATACACAACTTGGATAGATGTTTTTAATCATTATACTGACGTGAATTAGGTTATCGGATTTTTTGCCTCAGTCAGGTGTTTTTCACCTGACTGCATTTACACACATTTATTTGTGGGGGTTGCGTGCAGGTGAAAAACACCTGCACGAGGCAAATATAAATTTGATTTTTTGAAATCCGAAAACCTAATTCATTAGAGTATAAATAGAAAATTAGTAATAAAAAAATAAGGAAAATTGCATTGCAAAATTCCTTATTTTTAATTTTATAAGATATTTATTTTCAGTAAATTAGTTTTAACTAACTACTATTTAGCAAAATTAACTGCTCTTTTTTCTCTGATAACAGTAATTTTCACTTGTCCAGGATAAGTCATTTCTTTTTGGATTTGTTTTGCAATGTTATAAGACAATGTATCTGCTTCTTTATCAGTAACATTATCGCTACCAACAATAACTCTTAACTCTCTACCTGCCTGAATAGCATAACTTTTTGTAACTCCTTTGTAGCTAAGTGCAAGTTTTTCTAATTCATCTAGTCTTTGTGCGTATGAGTCAATAATTTCTCGTCTTGCTCCTGGTCTTGCTCCTGAGATACCATCACAAATTTGCACTAATGGTGCGTAAAGTGAAGTCATTTCAATCTCGTCGTGGTGAGAACCAATAGCATTACAAATAATAGGTTTTTCTTTCAATTTATGAGCTACTTCCATACCATAAAGAGCATGAGGTATTTCTGTTTTCTCTTCTGGAACTTTTCCAATATCATGTAAAAGACCTGCTCGTTTGGCTATTTTAGGATTAAGTCCAAGTTCGGAAGCCATTATAGCACAGAGTTTTGCAGTTTCAATAGAGTGGTGTAATAAATTTTGCCCATAAGAAGAACGATATTTCATTTTTCCTATAATTCTCATAAGTTTGGAATTAATATTATGTATTCCAAGGTCTATACAAGTTCGTTTTCCTAAATCTACAATTTCTTCTTCAAGCTGTTCTTTGGTGCTTTTTACTATTGCTTCAATTCTTCCTGGGTGAATTCTACCGTCTGCAACAAGTTGATGTAGGGCGAGTCTTGCAACTTCTCTTCTTAGTGGGTCAAAACTGGATAAAACAATTGCTTCTGGGGTATCATCTACCACTATTTCCACGCCAGTAGCGGCTTCCAGAGTTCTTATGTTTCGTCCTTCACGTCCGATAATTCGTCCTTTAATTTCGTCGCTATCAATATTAAAAACAGTTATAGAGTTATTTGCGGCAACATCGCTACCAATTCTTTGAATTGATTTTATAACAATGTTTCTCGCTTTTTCAGTTGCTGTTAGTTCTGCCTCTTCCACAATATCGTTAATATAAGCCATTGCATCTACCTTTGCCTCATCTTTTAGCGATTCTACAAGTTGTATTTTTGCTTCTTTCCCAGACATTCCTGCAATTGCTTCTAATTTAATAACCTGATTTTTATACAATTCATCTAAATCTGTTTGTTTTTTAGTCAAAACTTCAATTTGGTTATCTAAATTTTGTCTAATTACTGTTATTTCCTTTTTTTTATGTTCAAATTTTTTCAGTTTTTGCTGAAATTCGTTTTTCTTTGTATTTATATTTAGCTCAAATTGTTTTATTTTTTTCTCATATTTTCTTAGTTTGCTATTTCTAATTTTTGATTGCTCTTCATTTTTTGTTTTTAATTGTAAGAAAGTTTCTCTTGTTTCCAAAATCTTATCTCTTTTTAGAGCATTAGCTTCTAATTCTGCTTCTTTTACTATGCTTTCTGCTTTTTTGTTGATTGCTTGTATCTTTAAAAAATAGCCAAGAGCTATTCCTCCTATCAATGCTAAAATTGAAATAGCAATCAATGGGATTGTTGAAATTGATAAAATTATTGATAATATCATAGTTTTTGTTAGGTTAAGTTAATGTTTCGTTTTTAATTAGCTTTTGTCCGATAATAAAATATATTAGATAATAAAAAAGTTTTATTTTTATTTGTATAGTTATTCACTGTTTTGTTAATTTCCTATAGTCAGTGTGTTTTTTGCGATTGCATTAAACTAAAAATAATAATAAGAACATAAAAAAAGCTCGCTAAATCTCTTCTGGGTTTAGTAAAACTCCAGTTTAACATTGGCAAGGGTAGCCATTTACGGGCAAACTTCCACTGGTCTTTTGCGAACAAAAGAATTTTGCAAAACAAAATTGAGGTCTGTTTTTCCTAAAATGAGAAAATCCCTAAATTAGTGTAGTGTTGAGTTTTCAAACGTTAAAAAGAAATAAAGCGAGCTAAAATTTTTGTAATTTTTTTGAAAAATTAAATATTATTGATATATTCGTCTAAATTTTGTGTAATATTTTCAATTTCCTGTGTTAGTTTTTGGTTATCAGTAGATTGGTCTAATTCTACCGATTTTGTCGCATATTGCAATGCAACCATTGAAAGATAGTCTTTTATATCTTTTTCTCCATATTTATGCTTATATTGAGTTAAAGTATCGTTAATCATTTTTGCAGCTTTACGTATTTTTTCCTCTTCGTTTCTTTCTATTTTCAAAGGATAACGTTTTTCTGCTATTTTAATGGTTATTGTTAATTTATCTTCCATTTGGGTTTTAGTTTCACAAGTAAGGGTAATTTTATAAGTAGTTAGGCAAATTAAAATTAATAATTAGCCAATTTAAGCGAAGTTATTTTTTTCTTTAACAATTCAAAAAATGTGAGAATATCGGGAATATTTGAACCTTTCTTGAAGCAGTTAAAGGGAAAAAAAACAAGTTTAAATGGGTAATTATTTATTTTAATTTGCCTTACACCTAAGTTTTTTTATATTTTAATTTATATTTTAAAACTTTTAACTATTACTTAATTACTGTAGTTTGTTCAGAAGAGCAATACTTCTATCAATTTCTTTTACAATTCTGTTAATTTTAATTTTAGCTTCGTGTTTCATTTCCGACAATTCGTCTTCGTCGCCGTCGTTACTTAGAACTATTGCATTTCCAAGTTTTAGTTTTTCAATTTCTTTTATTTGTTGTTCTATTATTACATTTTTTTCTTTAATAGAGATTTTAAGTGCTTGTTTTTCAGCAAACAGTTGTTCGTTTTGTTCCACACTTCTCTCGTAAATAGATATTAATTTATCTATTTTATCTTGTAAATTTTGTGTTATTTGTGTTTTTTCTTCAGGCATTTTGGAAAATTTTTTTATTTCTCAACTACAAAAATAAAATTCATTTTGTTAATTTGCAAATAAAACTTTAATTAATTTTTAAATTCTATAAAAATATTTTGTAATTTAAAGATATACAGCTTTTTATAGCTTTTATTTAATTTCTTACTATAGCATAACGCTGTAAACAGCAATTACGATTTTTGATTTACGATTTACGAATTGGTTTACACCTTAGATTCAATTATTTATAAAAAACTTCACTCTGTAAATAATCCATTGATAAGTCCTACCCCTCGCTCTCAAAGGTAGAAAAATCTTTCGTTTTTTGGCGTTTTTCATATCTACTTTACATTTTCTAAATTTCAATTCATTAGCGTAGGTTTTAAACCCTACGCTAATGAATTGAAATTTAGATTATTATTGTTTTTTTTTTTTTATAAACAAATAAAAAAAGTGTAAACTACTTTTGGTTAATATGAAAAACGCCCGTTTTTTGTATTATTTTGATATTTAAGTGTATACCAAAAAAAACTTTGATAGTGTTATTTTTTTACTTGAATATTCATTATTGAATGTTGAATATTGAATATTCTTCTTCTTTTTTTACAACCATAATTTTGATTGCACAGGTCGAAGTTTTTCAACATAATAGTATAGGAATAATAGTTGAGTAAATATAAAAAAATCCCAAAAAAAATATTTTTTTGGGATTTTTTTAAAATAGTAGTTGTTATTTTTTAATTAACATTTATTTTTGCTCGCTCAATATATTTTTGAATTGTTCTTGCTTCGTTAGATTTTTTATATTTATCATAAATAGTTTGATAAGCAATAAGAGCGTTATTAAAATCTTTTTTCTCTTCGTAAACCATACCAAGTTTTTTAAGATATACAGGTGTAGAATAGTCGTTTAAATTTTTACTACTTGCTTGTTTGTAAAAATTTATTGCTTTATCTAAATCTCCTTTTTCTACATAAGCATCACCAATCAGTCCTGTTGAAATAGAACCCAACATAATATCTTTGGTTTTAAAATTTTCAAGATATTCAATAGCTTTATCAAATTCACCTAAATTCATATATGAAACTCCTGCATAATAATTTGCAAGATTTCCTGCTTTTGTGTTACCATAGTCTTCTGTAATTTGCACAAATCCTGGATATGTTTGATAGCCATTAAGTGCTAATTTAAAAGAATCCACTTCAAAATTTTGTTCTGCAACAAACATTTGCGACAAAGCATCTTCCTCCATTGGAGCTTTTACGAATTTCATGAATGCCCAATATCCTCCTACAACTACAAGGAGAACAGCCATAACAATCATGAGCATTTTTTGATTTTTTTCTATAAATTGTTCCGTTTTGGACAACGAATTTTCTATATTTTCAAGAGCTTCTCCTGAAGTGTTTTTATTTTTTTTAGCCATATTTGAAATTTATGAAGTTTTGAAGTATTGAAATTTCATAATTTTGAATGAGAACCCAAAAATTTGAAATTTCTTAAATTCAAAATTTATTTAATAAATCGTCTTTCTTTAATTTTTGCTTTTTTACCAGTAAGGTTTCTAAAATAGAAGATTCTTGCTCTTCTTACTTTACCTCTTTTATTAACAGTAATACTGTCAATAAATGGTGAAGCTACAGGAAAAATCCTTTCCACACCTATTCCACCAGTAGTTTTTCTTACTGTAAAAGTAGCTGTGTTACCAATACCCTTTCTTTGTAGAACAACTCCTCTGTATGCTTGGATTCTTTCTTTTGCACCTTCCGTTATTCGGTAATTTACTGTTATAGTATCACCACTTGAAAAATCTGCAAGTTGTTTTTCTTCGGTGAATTCGTTTTTTACAACGTTCATTAAGTCCATAGTAATCTAAAATTATGAATTATATTCGTATTTATTTTTTTATTTTTAAGAATGCAATATTATAAATAAAATATCAAAAAAAATAAAATTTCAATAAAACTTTTAACTACTTGATTATTATTATTGTTAATATCTTTATAACAAGGAGATTAAAAAATATTTTTTATTTTAAATTAATAGAAAAAAATAATTGATTTATCAAAAATAAAGTAAATTCTCTATTTGTTCTGCTATCTTTTCAATATTTTTAATTAAATCGGTATCTTTTAACTTTATCCTTACAGGAATTTCCATTGTTATGGGAATTTGCCCTGTTATAGGAATTTTTTTATTCAAAGAAACTGATACATTGGTATTTAATGGCATATTTAATGGAATAATCATATTTATAGGGACGTCCATTTTTAGTTTTACTGGTATTTTTTGAGAGAAATCAAAATTTATTGGAATATCGCCTTTTACTGGAACAGAGTTTTTTATACTTGCAGATATTTCTTGTTCAATGGGAATATTTGTTTGTATAAAAATAGGAATGCTCTTATTTCCAATAACTTGTATGTTTATTTTTTGATTAAGAGGAATTGTGTCTAGTAAAGAAACAATTATTCTATCATTTATATTTACACTTGTATCAAGGCTGATAATTTTATTAATATTTAGTTCTATTGGAATTTCAACTTCCTGATTAATAGGTATTTTTGAAATAAAATGGAAGTCTTCTTGTAATAACAGGCTTGCATTTGTAAGTAAATCTTCTTCGATGGTAATTTCTGCAAAAATAGGAATTGTATCTTTGATTTTTACAAGATAAACGATTTCGCTATTGCTCATAGCTTTAATTGTTTCTGCTATCTTATCTAACTTTTTTCTTGAGCTGTGTAAAAAAATTAGTAAAGAGATTATTATTCCTATTACTATCAAAAAAAGTGTTGATATTGAGGCAATTGTGAATTTTTTCATTGATTTTATAGATGAGGTTAAAGTCAAGGGGTGGCTTAAAGGGCACTCTTAATAAACCCAAAACTCTGCGTTATACAAAATTATTAAAATACTCATTTACAGGAGTAAACTCAAACTTTTAATAATTTTGAAAGCCTTGATTTTTGAGTTTTTAGGAGTGCCCTAAAGTCTCCCTTTGACTAACATATTCAAGGGGAAGACTTTAAGGCACCCTTTGACTTGATTAAAATATTTTGATTACTGCTCCCATATAATTTTGTTTTGTTATTTCAACTTCCGGTTCGCCTTTATAGTATAAATTTCCTATATCAAGAAGGTCAATAGTTATTTTATGACTTGCACTAACTTCAATGTTACCAGTAGATCTATGTTCTATTTCTGCATATTTGCTGTCTAGACCAAAGGCATAGATGTAGGTATTTCCATGATTTAAAATGTGGAAAAAATTAGTTTCGCCTTCAATAAATGCTTCGCCAGTGCTTTGCCATGCTTCCATAAAAAAATGGTCGCATTTCACATTAAGTTGAGTTTTGGCAACTCTGCCATAAATACGAATAAGTAGTCGTTCAAAATCAAGAGTATCAATAGAATAGATATTACAAGGTCCATAACTAAAGACATGTTCTAAATTAGTTGTATGCACTATTATATCTATTTCGTTGTCGTAGCTACGGGTAAAATTACACTTATTATTTTCTTCCAATATTAGAATACTATCAATAATATTTGTGCTTACAGAAGTTATCAGATTACTATTTCCAACAATTTTAACTTTGTTTATACTATCTTTTTTTATATAAACATTCAATTTATTATTAATTTCTATTCCGTAAAATTCATCTAAACTAATTTCAATAGAATCTAAATCGCCTGCTCGCTTAAAACAATCATTTATAGGCTTTTTGCAAGAGTAAGAAGAGATAGAAATTAAAATAATAATAATAAATATTTGCTTGTTGTAAATTATTATTCTCTTGTTTTTTGAAATATTTTGGAACATTTTTTAATTTTTAAAGTTCATAAATTCTTAATTTAAAAATTTCATTTTAAATTTGCACAAAAATAGAAAAATAATTTTGAATTGTTAAATTGTTTTATTGTTTTATTGTTAAATTGTTAAACTATTTAACTGAAGTTTCTGACTTTCTAAATCGGTGATAATAAAATTGTTAGAA
>JAOZQN010000761.1 GCA_029932195.1 Bacteroidales bacterium
AAAAAATAAAACATTGATTTACATCTTTTTATCAACTCCGAAACTTTAGTTAAGTGTTTTTTCGTTCATAATTAATAATCCATTACGACATTCTTCTATAAATTTTTCTACTACTACTTTTTCACTACTTCTATTAGGATCGCTTTCAATAATTATTAAATCTTTGTTGTATTCTTCAATCGCTTTTGTAAACTGGTAATTTAATTGATATACTTGACCTAAAAAATAATGAATATCCAAATTTACTTTTGGATTTATAGAATAGGCTTTTTCAAAATGAAATAATGCTTTATCGGGTCTGGAAATATAAAAATAAGTTAAGCCTATTTGATAATTTAAAATATCATTATTTTTATCCTCTTCATAAACCTTTAAATATGTTTCTAAGGCTTCATTCATCTTATTTCTATCTAACAGTCTATTTCCTTTTTTGATTATTCTATCTTGCGAAAAAGCACTTAATTGTAAAACTACGAGTATAACTACTAAAACTATTTTTTTTGTCATCTTAATATATTTTTAAAAAATTGTGGCATTTTTTGTTTTTAACTTCGTAAAGTAGAACTAAGACTGGTTTACAGTAAAAGATTGTTTTTTACAAAAAATGCCAAAATTTATAATTTATAATTTTTTTAATTCCAATAAGACCTGCGATTTGAATTGTACTGATTTTGGTTTGCAGGACGAATACTTTTTCTGTTTTTTGGCAACACAAAAGAAATAATAATTTCATGCGAGCCGAGTGTGTAAGTATTTAATTTGATTATTGAAAAATCATAAGAATATGCAACAAATAATTTATTATATAATTTTATACCAATATGTGTAGTTATATCATTTGTTGTTCTATACTTAACACCACATAGAAATTTATTGGAAAATATTGCGGTAAGCCCTGATTCTGCAATATATGTTTTGCCATCAGTTGTAGCAATTATATCTGGTAAAATATTTAATTGACTATTTATTTCAAAATTATATCCTCCTGTTAAATAATAGTGTTGTGTTGAAGGTATAATTGTATTTAAGTCATTTTTCAATTTACTTTTTATCATATCTGTTACTGATACTCCTACATGAAATTTTTTATTATAAATATACAAACCTGCTGTTGCATCTGGAATAAAAGCCGAAAAAATCATTTCGTTGTTTATAAGCATATCTTGTTTATGATATGAATTAAAATTGTCAGTATCAATTCTATATTTTGAAACACTTCCAGAAACTCCCATAGAAATATTAAATTTACTAAAAGCGAGATGATAAGCATAAGCTATATTAAATTTCATATTATTAAACGGACCAGCAACATCATTAAAAAAGTAAGCACCAAGTCCCATATTTTTAGATACATTTCCATTATAACTCAAATATTGAGAACTTGGTGCGTCTTTAAAATCAATCCATTGACTTCTATGATGTAAAATAAATTCATGATTTAATTTTGAACCCGCTATTGCTGGGTTAAAAACCATGACATCATAATTTCGCATGCTAAACTGATTCAGCGTTTGTGCTGAAATTGAAATAATAGTAAAAAAGAAAAGAATGTTTAGTAATAGTATTTTTTTCATAGTAAAATATTTGTTAAGGATTAATAAATAAGAATTAAGGAGTTGGTAAAAAATAATTTCGGAAACTACGACGTTATTTCAATATTTGGCGTTTTTTCACGAGTGTCAAGTTCAAGGAGCCTATTTGAAATATTAGAATTAAAGTTTACCTTTGTAAATGAGCATTTTAATATTTCGAATACAACGAAGAAATTGATACTCCTGAAAAACGCCCAATATTTTTAGATAATTAAATATAGTTTCAAATAATTCATTATTAGTAATTTGTTTTAAACTCTAAAAATAGGTAATAAGTTTTGAAACATAAGACGGAATAAACAACTGTATTTCAATTGAATTTCAATTGAATTTCAATTAAATTTCAACTATATTTCTTTTAATATGCCTGAGAGTTTTAAAGTCTCAGGCAACTAAAAAGTGTTATTTCAATATTGACAAAACACCTTTGTAAACCTTGCTTCCTGAATTGTTATCAATTCCAGGTTTAATTTCAATAATATAATAATATGGACCAATTGGAAGAATGCTGTTTCTATAAACTCCATCCCAGTCATTATTATAATCCTCCGATTCAAAAACAAGAGTCCCGTCTCTATGTAATACTTTGATATTGTAAGCCGACAAAGACCTTAAACCTTCGATAAACCATGTATCATTTAAACCATCTCCGTTTGGAGTGATTACATTATAGATAATTAATTCATCCAAAACAATTACATCTAAGTAAACATAGTCTTCGCTTACACAGCCATTTTCATTTGTAACTGTTAGCATGAACTCTGTTGATTCATTTGCGATTAAAGAAGGATTATAAATATTTGCATTATCTAAATCTATTTCAGGATACCATTCGTAAGTGTATGTTTCATCGTAGTTGGCTTCTAATTGAACACCCCATCCATAAAGTCTTTCAATATCTACACCTGCATCAACTTCGGGTAAATCATAAACAACAACTTCTAAAATAACAGGTTCGGTTGTATTACAAACTCCTTCAAATTGAATATAATAATTAGTGTCTGGACGGAAATAGATAACAATTTATATATCAAATAAATAC
>JAOZQN010000164.1:0-4721 GCA_029932195.1 Bacteroidales bacterium
GGCAAAAATATTATATACGTAATAATCAATTAATTATAAACTCCGAAACTTCAGTAACTTAAAATAACAAATATGAAAAAATATATAAATTTTACAATTATATTTCTCTTTATTAGTATAATCAGTTTTGCACAAAACAAAGACGAAGCAATTATTAACATAAATATTGATACATTAGCATTCCAAGAAGTTGCTATTGGAGAGAGTTATGAATTTGAATACACATTATCAGCCGAAAATTTGAATGAGAACATAGAAATTTCTGTTCCTTTTGGTTATGGTTTTAGACTTTCTACAAATGGTTATGATTATTCCTACTCATACACTCTTAATCATACCAATGGAACAATTGAGGAAACTACACTTTGGGTAAAGTTCTCTCCTGTTGAAGAAATAGACCACTATGCTATTATTTCTCATTCATCGGGCGAATTAACAGCAATATTACCAGTTTCCGGTGTAGGGATTGGAGTAGATGAGCCATTTATTATTACAAACCCACACGAAATTAACTTTGGCGAAATTAAATTAGGAACAGACTCTATTATTGAGTTTTGGCATCATTTCCATAATGTAGAGCAAAATCAGTCAGTTATGATTTACTACCCCGCAGAACAAGGTTTTACAAATTACTCTGGAGGCTCTTGGATAGCAATACTTGCAGGAGGAATGAGCGGCTACCATCCTGTTAGATTTACTCCACCAAGCACAGGCTTTTTTCAAGGAGATATTTCTATTGCCGCATACTATGGAACAACAGGAACAATACATGTTACAGGCTATGGTGTTACAGAATTAAACAATATACTTTCTTTTTCAATTCCGGAGCAAACAACAAATGCAACAATTAGCAATACAAATCACACTGTTGATATTGAAGTTGAAGCAGGCACAGACCTTACAAACTTAACTCCTGCAATTACAATATCAAACAATGCTACAATTAGCCCCGAAATAGGAACAGCACAAGATTTTTCCGAGCCTTTTGAATATATTGTTACTGCACAAAACGGCACAGAACAAATATGGACTATTAATGTTAATACTGCTGTTTCAATTGAAGAAATCAATAATCAATTTTCAATTTATCCAAATCCATCAAATGGAATATTTACAGTTACAAACCCACAAGGTTTTAAAAACCTTGTGGGTTTAGAAATCGCAGATATAACAGGTAAAACAATTTACACAAGGAAACATGCCCCCTTGCATATTGATATTTCAAATCAATCAACAGGAATATATTTTATCAAAATACAAACAGAAAATGGAGTTTATACTAAAAAAATCATAATAAATTAAATTTAGGGGGTTAAATGCTCCGAAATATAAAGTAGGAGCATTTTTTTAATTAAAAAAGACTAATAATAACTTAAAATAACAAACATGAAAAATTTTATTCAAACATTAGTATTAATTTTATTAGTATCAAATATTGCATTTTCGCAAGCAAATTACGAAACTTGGAGCTGGGCAAATGAATACGGAGTGCCAAATGACTGGAATGGAAACGAAAAAGCAACAGGAGTAACAACCGACAGCGAAGGAAATATTTATACAACAGGTGTTTTTACTCACACATTTAATATTGGAACATTTACATTAGAAAACGACCTACACGATTGGGCAATATTTATTATAAAACATTCTCCAACTGGAGAAGTATTATGGGCAAACAGCTATGGTGCAACAACTACAAATAACGATGAAAGCAAAGGAATGGTAATTGATGCCGATAACAATTTTTATATTTCCGGCGGATTCACAAGCGACCTTGATTTTGGAAACGATGTTGTTTTAACACACACAAACGGAACTTCTTACGACGCTTATATTGCAAAATTCAATAGCGATGGCGTTGCTCAATGGGCAGTAAGTGTAAATTCGGAGTTTTATTCTTGGGGAAAAGGAATTGCAATTGACGAAACAGGAATATATTTTACAGGAGATTTTGAAGGAGACGAGATTACAATAGGAACTCAAACATTATATAATCAATCTAATAATACAGCTGACTATGATGGTTATTTCGCAAAATACGATTTAGACGGAAACTTTATTTTTGCAAAATCATTTTCAGGAAATTTTGATGAATGGATTTTTGACATATCAGTAGGAAACGGTGGAGAAATTGCTATTGTAGGAAAATATGGTGGAACTCCTGGTGCAGGTTCGCTATTAGATTTTGGAAACGACATTACACTCTCTCACGCAATGAATTCGTTTCAAGAACTTTTTATTGTAAAATATGATGCTTCAGGAAATGCTCTTTGGGCAAAAACAGCTGATTATTCAGATAACGAAGCAGGAGAGTCAGCAGAAAGTGTTGCAATTGATGATTGTGGAAACGTTTATGTAACTGGTGATTACTCTGCAGAAACAATTAGTTTTGACGGTTTTTCTGTTACAAACACAGCTTTTGGGAATATTACAGATATTGACCTCTATTGGGTAAAATTTAATAAAGATGGAGAAACTCAATGGCTTGGTGCACAAGGAAATGGCAAAGCTGGACATGTTGGCGGAATTACATTAGACAATACTCAATCGCCAATTGTTTATGGCGGAGTTCATTCAGGTGGCACAATTATTCTGGGCGACAGCACATATACAGGATTAGATAATGCTTTTTACTTAGCTTATACTGCTCGCTTAAATCGAGAAACCGGAGAAGTAGGCTGGAACGAAATTGCAAAAAACTTTGAAGGTGCTAACGATTTTTGGTATTCAAATATTGAGGCTGTGCATGTTGATAATGTTGGAAATTTAACATCTATTTGCACTTATCTTACTTATATTTCAGGCTATGGTGCAACTTTTAATCTTGGAGAAAATGTAATTACAGGTTTTGGTGGATTAGATTTTGCTGTTGGAATAATACCTTTTACGGGAACTTTAAGTAGTGAAAATGATATTACTGTTTTTGAATTTACAGAA
Source organism: Bacteroidales bacterium (assembly GCA_029932195.1). Lineage (GTDB taxonomy): Bacteria > Bacteroidota > Bacteroidia > Bacteroidales > JAOZQN01 > JAOZQN01. The sequence continues at coordinate 2,938 of JAOZQN010000164.1, forward strand.
CAAACCGAAGATGCAATTATTGATAATGGAAATCACACTATTGATATTGAGGTCGTAGCAGGAACTGATGTTTCAAATCTACTCCCAAATATTGAACTTTCCATAAATGCTTACTCATGCAATGAATTTACCGATTTTACAAATCCTGTAACATACACAGTAATTGCCGAAAACGGAATAGAACAAGATTGGACGATTACTGTAACTGTGGCAGTTGGAATTGCAAATTTATCTGCAAATCAAATTTCAATTTATCCAAATCCTTCAAATGGAATATTCACAATTCAAAATTTCACAAATTCACAAATTCAAAATTTAATTATCACCGACATAACCGGAAAAATAATAAAACAATTTACAATTTACAATTCACAATTTACAATTAATATTTCAAATCAACCGGCAGGTATTTATTTCTTAAAAATAAATTCCAACGATGGTATTTATACCGAAAAAATAATAATTCAATAAAACTGTAGCTACCAAGCTCCTGCTTGGTAGTAACTCTTGACTTTTTAATGTTTCGAGAAGAACTTGAAAACCTCTAAAAAATAAAAAACAATTTTAGGGAGTAAAATGCTCCGAAAATAAAAAAGTAATAGCATTTTTTTAAATTATAAGTAAGTGAAATAGGTTTTCTGTTTTTTTTTAATCAAACTTTTAAAAATCTAATCTTAAAATTAAAATAATAATGAAAAAAGTATCTTTATTAGTAGTCGTAGTATTAGTAGCAAATTTAATTTTTGCACAAAACCACAATTTCAGTTTCAATGGAACTGATTATGTGATAGTAAAAGAGATGCAGAATTGGTCGGAGGCAGCAACATGGGCAACAGACAACGATGGTTACCTTGCCGAAATCAACAGTGTAGAAGAACAAACTGCAATTTGGAACGAAGTAATTGCAAACGTGCCTGTTGATTATACAACTGTAGGTACAGGAGGAGATATTGCTTATGTTTGGATAGGTGCAACAGACCAAGAAACAGAAGGAACTTGGCTATGGGACGGAAATAATGACAATACCGGTGAAAATTTTTGGAACGGACAAGGAGCAGCTGGTGCTAATGATGGTTCGGCAGTTAATGGAGCATATATTAACTGGGGTGGAACTTCTACCGGAACACCAAACGAACCGGATAATTTTTTTATGGCACAACATGCAGCCGGAATAGGAATGGACGCTTGGCCTTTTGGAAGTGGAGGAACGCATGGAATAGCTGGTGAGTGGAACGATATAGAAGCAAGTAATGACTTATATTTTATTGTAGAATACAATATTTCTAATCAAAGCAATGAAAATAACATATTAACATTTATTTTTGAAGAGCAAACCGAAGAAGCAATTATTAGCATAGAAAATCATACCGTAGAAATTGAAGTTGTAGCAGGTACAAACCTTACAAATCTTATTCCTACAATTACAATTTCTGACCTTGCAACAATAGACCCTGCAACTGGTACAGCACAAAATTTTTCTGCACCATTTGAATACACAGTAACTGCCGAAAATTTAGAAGAACAAACTTGGACTGTTACTGTTACTGTTGCTGAACAGCAAAGCGATGAAAATGACATTCTAACTTTTGTATTTGCCGAACAAACAGAAGAAGCAATTATTAGCATAGAAAATCATACCATAGAAATTGAAGTTGAAGCAGAAACTGATATTAGTAATTTAATTCCAACAATTACAATTTCTGACCTTGCAACAATAGACCCTGCAACCGGTACAGCACAAAATTTTTCTGCACCATTTGAATACACAGTAACTGCCGAAAATT
>JAOZQN010000164.1:4821-11510 GCA_029932195.1 Bacteroidales bacterium
TAGACGAACAAACTTGGACTGTTACTGTTACCGTTGCAACCGGAATTGGAAATTTATCTTCAAATCAAATTTCAATTTATCCAAATCCTTCAAACGGTATTTTTACAATTACGAATTACGAATTTCAAATTACGAATGTAGAAATAACTGACATAACAGGGAAAAGAATAAAACAATTCGTAATTCGTAATTCAAAATTCGTAATTGATTTAACAAATCAACCGACTGGTATTTATTTCTTAAAAATAAATTCCAACGATGGTATTTATACCGAAAAAATAATAATTCAATAATTTTTTCTCGACCTTCAAGCGTTCCGATAGGAACCTTGAAGCGTCATAAAAAAAATAAAAATGAAAAAAATAAATATAATTTTAATAACATTAGTTATCATTCTTATTTCAAACACAGCTTTTTCACAAGAATTAGAATGGGCTATACAAGCAGGAGGAACTGCTTCGGGAAGTGAATATATTTCAGAAATAGCTTTTGATAGTGAAGGAAATATTTATGCTACCGGAAAAATTGGAGACGGAGCAACTATTGGCGAAGGAGCAAATCAAGTTACAGTTTCAACCGAGGGAGCTTTTGATTTGTTTGTTGCAAAATACGACACAGACGGAAACCTTATTTGGTTTTTTACAGAAGCAGGACCAGCAGGAAATGCAGCACAATTTATAAATGTTGATGCAGACGGTAATATTTATATAGCTGGTGCTTTTTCTGAATCATTAACTTTTGATAACGAAACAGCAACACCTGTTACCATAACTAACACAGTAGGACTTGGCGATATGTATGTTGCTTGTTATAACAGCAATCAAGAGTTTCAGTGGGTTAAACAAATTACAGCAAGCGACAATTTCAGCACGTCTAACGGAATAGATATGGACAGCGATAATAACATTATACTTTCAGGTTATTTTCGTGGATACATAACTGTTGAATCTACAACTTTAACAAATTCCGACCCAGAAGAGGGATATTATGACCTTTATGTGATAAAATTAAACTCTATTGGTGAACTTGATTGGGCATTTTCCGCAGGAAGCAACGAAAGTTGGGATAGAGTTTATGGAGCAACTTTTGATAATAACGGTAATATTCTAATTACCGGAAAATTCCGAAACAACCTTGTTCTTGGAAAACCCGGAAATCAAATTACACTTACCGCACCTGCATATACAGACCTATACGTTGCAAAATTTGATACCGATGCAAATATTTTATGGGCAAACAGTGCTTCTTCTCCATACACTGCTACAGGAAAAGCTCTAACTACAGACGATGAAGGAAATTGCTATGTTACCGGTTATTTCCAAAACACTTGTCTTTTTGGGGAAGGAACTCCAAACGAATTTGAAATTACGAACCCGGGTAGTACTAATGCTGAAAATTTTTTGGTAGCAAAATATGATATCAACGGTAATTTTCAATGGGTGAGACAAACAACAACTTTAACCAGCATGGGACGTGGCACAAATGCTACAATAGATAATAATCAAAATTTACATATTGCGGGTTGGTTTGAAAACACAATAACTTTTCAAGACGGAACATCAATAACATCAGAAACTGCCGGATATTGCGATATTTTCTTTGTTGAATTTAATCCAGACGGGGAGCTACTTGCTATAAATCAAGAAAATGGTTCATACCGAGAATATGCAAGCACAATTAAATTCGATAATAATAACAATATGTTTATTGCAGGAAGATTTGGAGATAATACAGAACCACAAACTATGACTTTTGGCAAAGATGACAATCAAATTACATTAACATCTGTTAAGTGGGACGATATATTTTTTGTTAAATATAGTCCTGAAATTCCACCTGTAACCTATTCTGTAACTTTTAATATAACCGATGAACTTGAACCACAAATTACTTTAACAGGATACGGAACTCAAACAGCAATAGCTGGAGCAACAATTTTTACAGATGTTGAAGAAACACCAAGTCCTGGAATTGAATTTACTGCAAATCTTGTTGGATACGAAGTTTATACTGATAATGTTATTGTTGATGGAGATGAAATTGTAGAAATAAATCTAATTCCTACTAATATTCAAAGTTTAGAAAACCAAATATCAATTTATCCAAATCCATCAAATGGTATTTTTACTGTAACAAACCCACAAGGTTTTAAAAACCTTGTGGGTTTAGAAATAACCGACATAACAGGAAAAATTATTTACAGTAAAGACAAGGCATACCTAGTCTCTACAACAACACAAATCGATTTAACAAGGGGGCATGCCCACTTGCATAAAGGAATATATTTTATAACAATAAATACTGCAAAAGGCATTTTTACACAAAAATTAATTATTCAATAATTTAAACCTTTCATTATTATGACAAATTTTAATAAAATAACATTATTTTTAATACTAATATTTATAAGCGGAAAATCTTTTTCGCAAAATTGGATTACTACGGCGAGTAATGACAATCCCAGAATGTATCATTCAATAACACTTCTTAATGATGACAGAGTAATTGTTGTTGGAGGTGGTTTTGTTGGTGGTGATATAGCTGGAATTGCCGAAATATATAATCCGGAGACAGACTCGTGGACAGAAACTGCCGAATTGCCAGTTCCTGTTTTAGACCACGCTACTGCTTGCACATCAGACTCTACAATTCATGTTTTTGGAGGCACAGCAGATGGAGGAAGTGTCGATAATGTTTGGGAATACAACTTAGATACCGACACTTGGACACAAAAAACAGATATGCCTATTGATATTAGAGAACATACGGCAACTGTATTGCCTGATGGAAAAGTTTTAATTGCAGGCGGTTACAGAGACCCCGCATACACCGACAATCCTTGGTCTTTCGTTTACGACCCTCGAACTGACACTTACGGAGCAAATATTAATTTATTAACAACAAAAACAAACATAACGCTACTGTTTTAAATAATGGCACAGTTATGTTTACAGGTGGCTACAACTTTAACATAAATCCGCCTGTAATTACCGATGTTGAAATATACAATCCCGAAACTGAAACATGGACAACACAAGGCGAAATTTCTGTTGGCAGAAGTGGTGGACAAAGAGCAATTAAAACTTTCAATGGAGATGTATTAGTTATTGGCGGATACTTTTTTCAAACTCAAGAAAACTTTAATGTTGTAGATAAATATGACGCAGAAACTGAAACTTGGTCAACCTTACAAAATTTACCTGTAAAAACAACAATAGCAAGCGTTGCTTTACTCGAAAATGGAGATATACTAATTGCCGGTGGACTTGGCGAAACCGGAAAAAACACAGCACAAAATATAGACCATAAGTTTAAACGAAGATTAAATGCCACTCACAGCACAAGTAATTCAAAAGAAACTTATTATATGGACGATGTGCTTTCCATAAACACCGAAACTGGCAACCAAACAATCCTTAATTCGTTGCCGACTGTGCGTTCAGGAGCTTATGCTTTTAATCTTACCGACAACAGAATATTGCTAATGTATGGAAAAAGTGATGTAGCTGTTCACAACTCAAACGGAGAAATATACGGAACAGCAACTACGCCACTTACATACAATGTTACTTTTAATGTATTTGAAAACGATGGTGTAACTCCCATAAATGCAGCTTCAATACAATTTAATGGAGAATCTCTTGAAACAAACACGTCTGGAGAAATTACTTTCACAGAAGTTGGTGCCGGAAATGGTTTATCATTTACTGTTGTTAAAGATAATTTTGCAAATTACATAGGTGGAGCAACAGTTTCAACAAATAATATAAATATTGATGTTGTTATGGAATTACCTACTGTAAAAATTGACAATACTAATTCCAACAACTTCTCTGTTTATCCAAATCCATCAAATGGAATATTTACAATTACAAATTACGAATTTAAAATTACGAATGTAGAAATAACAGATATTACCGGAAAAAGAATAAAACAATTCGTAATTCGTAATTCAAAATTCGTAATTGATTTAACAAATCAACCGACTGGTATTTATTTCTTAAAAATAAATTCCAACGATGGTATTTATACCGAAAAAATAATAATTCAATAAAACTGTAGCTACCAAGCTCCTGCTTGGTAGTAACTCTTGACTTTTTAATGTTCCAAGAAGAACTTGAATGTCTAAATAAAAAACAATTTTAGGGGGTGAAATGCTCCGAAAACACATAAGTAGCAGCATTTCTTAACAAAAAAACCAATCTAAAAATCTATAAATCTAACAATCTAAAAACCTAACAATCATGAGAATTAAATTTTTATTTATCATTGCGTTTTTAATGGCAATTAGTTCTAACATTTTTGCACAAACCATAACTGTAAGTGGAGGCATAACAGTATTTACTCCAACTTCAGTTATTGTAGACGCAAATTTAACAATTACCGGAGGTGGAAACATTAACGCTGCAACAGTAAATTTTGGAGGAGGATATATAAGCACAGAAGATAGACTTGTTTATCCGATAAATCTTTTCGGTGTTACCGGAACATGGACTACAGCAACAGGCGTTCTTCGATTATCAGGAACAGCAACAACTGCTCAATATCAACAAATATTGCGAAGCATTAGATATAACAACACGACAGGCACGATAGGTCAAAGAACAGTGAATTTTACACTTGGTGATGCAATCCCATTTCGCCCGTGTGGAGCAACAGAAAACCATTATTATAGATTTGTTACAAGTACAAACATTACATGGACAAATGCAAGAACAGCTGCTGCATCTCAAAATTATTTTGGTTTAACGGGTTATCTGCTAACAATAATGTGTCAGGCAGAAAATGATTTAGCTTTCAATTCAATTAATCAAGATGGCTGGATTGGTGCATCTGATGCCGCTAACGAGGGCGATTGGCGATGGGTTACAGGACCAGAAGCAGGGACACAATTTTGGTCTGGTAATGGAAGTGGTAGTCCTGTTGGTGGAAATTATAATAATTGGTATTCTGGTGAACCTAATAATGATTTAGGGAATGAAGATTATGCACATTTCTGGAATACTGCTGGAGCAGGACAGTGGAACGATTATCCAAACACTCCTTCTGCTATGGTTGGATATTATGTTGAATTTAACGGTAATATACCAGTAACAGGTAGTAAAATTGTAGATGTTTGTAATACAAATATAACACAACAGCCGGTAAACCAAAACAATATTTGTGCAGGAGCAAATATTTCATACACAACAATTGCCAATTGTGCAGATACATACCAATGGCAAGTAAGCACAAACGGTGGAGCCACTTTTACGAATATTACAAACGGTGGAGTTTACAACTACGCAACAACCGAAAGCTTAAACATAACCGGAGTAACATTTGGTATGAACAATTATCAATATCGTTGCCGTGTTATGAATACTACAAGCAATGCAGCAATTTTAACTCTTGAAACCGTACCACCAATTTTTAATGCTAATCCGGGAAACCTTACTGCACAATGTGATATAAACGAACAACCTGTTTATACAAATTACACAGAATTTACAACAGCCGGAGGTTCTGCCACAGATAATTGTGGAATAAATACAGCTTCTTTCACAATTATAAGCAATGTTTCAGACGGAAATTCTTGTCCAGAAATTGTAACCCGCACATATCGTATTGCAGATATTTGTGGGAATACAACCGTTTATACTCAAACAATTACAATAAACGATGATATTTTACCAATTTTTGATGCTAATCCGGGAAACCTTACTGCACAATGTGATATAAACGAACAACCTGTTTATACAAATTACACAGAATTTACAACAGCCGGAGGTTCTGCCACAGATAATTGTGGAATAAATACAGCTTCTTTCACAATTATAAGCAATGTTTCAGACGGAAATTCTTGTCCAGAAATTGTAACCCGCACATATCGTATTGCAGATATTTGTGGGAATACAACCGTTTATACTCAAACAATTACAATAAACGATGATATTTTACCAACTATTACAGTTGTAGAAAATCAAAATCTTAATACTGACCCAAGCTCTTGTTTTTACACTGTCATAGGAAATGAATTTAACTCTATAGCTACAGATGATAATTGTGGTATAGCATCAGTAGTTCACGATTATGATGGTGGTGGAAATACACTTGAAGGCAAACAATTCCCTGCCGGACAATCAATAACTGTAACTTGGACAATAACCGACAATTGTGGAAACGTACAGACAGCAAGTTTTGTGATTACTGTAACAGATGCAGAATATCCAGAAATAACAGCACAGGACGACCTAACGACATGTAATCCGCAAGGCGAACAATCAGCAATTGTAACTTTTGACACACCTATTGCAACCGACAATTGTTCTGCAACTTTAGAGCAAATAGCTGGTCTATCAAGTGGTTCAAATTTTCCGTTAGGACTTACTATAAATACATTTATAGCAACAGATGAAGCTGGTAATGAAACATATATGTCTTTTAATGTTTCAGTTCAAACAAGTTCGGAAGCACCAGCTATAACTACTTGTGAGGATTCGCCCTTTTGTTTATACACAAAAGACGCAATTACATTAAATTATGGAGGAGGCGTTGTAGGTAACGGAGCATCTGTAAAATGGTATTCTGATATAGAATGTACAAATTATCTCGGCTCCGATAATAATTTAATAATTAACTCCCCCGAAGAGACTTCTAATTAGTCTCTGGACGGAAATAGGTAATAAGCAATCATACAGTGTGTTATC
>JAOZQN010000762.1 GCA_029932195.1 Bacteroidales bacterium
CTACTTATCCATTGATATTCAAGTGTTTACAACTCCGAAACTTTAGTTAATAACAATTATGATTATAAAAAACTCCGTTCTTATAGAGCTAAAATGGATTTTACAACCAATAAAAACAATGCTGTATTTTTTAATATTAAAAGTTCTTTTAACAAAATAGATGAGAATTTTAAAAGTGGCTATAATGCAGATGGTTATCTTACAAACTCGTATTTTAGCGAAAAAAATATTGACCAAAACAACATATTTTCCGAAATTTCATTAAATTATGATAATAATAATCTTTACTATAATCATAATCCTTCTAAAATGAAATATGTCAGATTAGAAAATAAACTCTTGTATCGATTTAATTATAAAGATATTAAAACCGATGCTTATTATTATTTACCCGACCCTTATATAGAGGTTCCTATGTTTCCCATGAATACAGAAGAACTTACTCCCACAAGACTGATACACGAAGCTACTTTAATAAACGATATGGAATTTAGACTACACAAATTAGAAATTTTTACGCAAGTAAATCCGTCTATTTACAACTCTTCTACTCTTACTGATAAAAAAATGTATTTTCTACTTTCAAGTAATCTTACATTCTTTTGGCGGAGCAAAGTGAAACTTAATGCGAATTATTCCGAAAATGTAAAAGAATATCCTATTTATTTTGGTTCACTACCTTTTAATACTTTGGCATATAATAACTCTAATTTTTATGAATATCAAGAAATGCAATATCCAGTTATTCCAGAAAATATAAAACCCGAAAAATGAATAATTTTAATGCATCATTTTCATTGCCTATAATAGGACGTTATAGTAATAATAGTGCTTCATTTTCAGTAGGATATACAAAAACATGGCACACAAATGCATTATTTCCAATTTATGACAATTTAGAATTTACATATAATAATGCTGCTGATTATTTTGAAGAGAATTGGGAAATAGAATTAAATTATATAAACGATTATTCAAGAAAAAAAGGATTTAACATAAGTGCAATATTTGAAGTTCCAAGAACAAAAGTTACCAAATTACATTCATCTGATGAGCGTATTGCTTATGCTGGTTTTTCCGATGTGTCTATGAATTTAATTGAAGGTGAATCTGTTGGAGTAATTGTTGGTAGCCAATATTTACAAGACAAAGAAGGAAGTCATATTATTGGAAACGACGGTTTTCCGATAGTTTCTGCCGAAAAAGGTATTATTGCAGACCCAACACCAGATTATATTATAAAATTAAATCCGAGTTTAAAATTTAAAAGAATTTCAATTGATGCTGTGCTTGAATTTAGTGCAGGCGGAGAATTTTGGAATGGCACTTCAAATGCCCTAAATTATTATGGAACATCGGCACACAGTGGTGAATTTAGAAATTTTACCGACACAATTTTTGCAGGTGTAACCCTCGCAGGCGAAACAAACACAAAACCCGTTACACTAACAGAAGACTGGTGGACACAAAGAGGAATTTCAGGAGTAGCAGAAGACGCAGTCCAAAATGCTCAACATCTTAGATTAAGGCAGTTATCTGTTACTTACAAATCAAAAAATCTTTACAACTTTTTTGAATATGAAGCCTCTTTATGGGTTCAAAATATACTTTTTGCAACAATCCATTCAGGTGTAGATACAGAAACCTCACTTTTTGGTTATCAGCAAACACAACCATTAGAACTATTTAATATGCCAGCAGTAAAAACCTACGGTTTTTCACTTTTGTTTAGGTTTTGATATTATAGCACCAAAGGTGCATCAATCAATAGCATTGGGTGTTAGCCCAATGTAAAAACGAAAAAGAACCAATAAGCACCAAAGGTGCGAAATAAAATACATCAAAATGCCACAGTCCTTAGTTAATAACTATATTCACATAATATTTAGCACAAAAAATAGGTTGCCATTAATTGATAATAATATTAAAGACGAACTATTTAGCTATATCGGAGGAATTTGTAAAAATTTAGAATGTAATCCAATAATTATTTGGAGGTTACAAAAATCATGTTCACATACTATGCTTACTATCTCGGAAAATTGCACTTATGAAATTAATAGAAGAACTAAAATCACACTCTTCTAAATGGATAAAAACAAAAGACATAAAATATAAAAATTTTTATTGGCAAAGAGGTTATGGTGGTTTCTCAATTAATCCAACAGAAATAAATATTGTAAAAAATTATATTTTGAATCAAGAAGAACATCACAGAAAAAGAACATTTCAAGACGAATATCGTGCTTTTCTAAAAAAATATAAAATTATATACTAAAGTTTTTGCCTTCATAATAATCAGATTATTAGACAGTTATAGTTTTACTGTAAAAACGTAATGCCTTAACAGTCATTGCATTAAAATTTAACAAAATTACTTAATTTACATACTGTGAGTATCTTACAGGTGGTATTACAAAAAGTTCGTTTTATGCAATTTATTAAAAAAACAACGTTTTTCAAAGTAGTTTACACTTTTGCGAAAAAGAAAACCTTAGTGAAAAATCAATATTTACAAGTTTATTTTCAATTGCCCTGACCTTTAGGTCGGGGGATAATGCAATAAATCCACTGATTAGGGCTTTAGTCCTTTACTTTCTATGCCGTTAAAAAAGGACTGAAGCCCTAATA
>JAOZQN010000763.1 GCA_029932195.1 Bacteroidales bacterium
TCGTGCTTCGCACTCAAAAAAACACCACAAAACCACCGCCACCAGCACATTTCCGTTAGCCACAATGCAAATTAAACGAATTAACAATAAAAACGATTAACAAATTGTATTTAAGATTACAGATAAATCATATATTTGCAAATTAATTTACTTTAAATAAAAGAAATGGATAAAAAAGAAAATTTTACATTTATAGATTTATTTGCAGGAATTGGAGGCTTTCACATTGCTTTACATAATTTAGGAGGAAAATGTGTATTTGCTTCCGAAATGGATATTTCGGCAAGAAAAACCTATGAACATAATTTTCGAAAAATATCACCTGAATTATTTGAGAATAATCAGTTTAACGATGATATAAGAAATGTAACACCTTCTGATATACCTGATTTTGATATATTATGTGCAGGATTTCCTTGTCAACCATTTAGCCAAGCTGGTTATAAAAGAGGATTTAACGATAATCATAATTCAGAAAGAGGAAATTTATTTTTTAATATTGTAGATATACTTGAAGAAAAAAGACCCAAAGCATTTTTTCTGGAAAATGTTAGAGGGTTAGTCAAACACGATGATGGTAATACGTTTAAGATTATTCGGAATATTTTAGAAAATGAATTAGGGTATTCATTTTATTTTCAGATTGTAAAAGCATCTGATTATGGTTTGCCACAATTACGACCAAGAGCATTTATGATTGGATTTAGAGATGAAGGACTTTTAAAAGGTTTTTCGTTTCCTCCAAAGAAACAATTGAAATTCAATATGAGTGATGTTTGGGAAGGAGAATGTAGCCGTGAAATTGGATTTACAATAAGGGTTGGTGGACGAGGTTCTAAAATTGATGACAGAAGAAATTGGGACGCATATTTAGTTGATGGTGAAGTTAAACGATTAGGAGTTGAGGAAGGCAAAAAAATGCAGGGGTTTCCTGAAACTTTTGAATTTCCTGGAACTAAAACGCAAGCAATTAAACAATTAGGAAATAGTGTTGCAATTGATGCTGTGCAAATAGTTGCAGGACAAATGATAAAACATTTAAAATCATTAAAACAAGAAAAACGTTCAATGAAAAAAACAAAAAATAAAGGAGAATGGTCTGAATTATTAGTATTTGTTAAATTATTAACAGAACATAAATTGCATTTGTCGGATAAAGAACTTAATGCTAAGGATGATTATTTTAAAATACAGAAAGTTTCTACACTTAATCTTAATTTAGATTTTTATATTATTAATAAGACTGAAATTAAAATAAAAAATAAAAATTCGAAAGAAGAAAAAACTATTGAAATTTCAAGTATACTAAATGAAAAAATACTTGAAATTCTAACGCAGTCAGTAATTGATGGTAAAAAGACTTTTACTATACCTGCATTTGATATTATTCAAGAGCAATTGGGTATTGATGCAATTAAAGGAGGAACAAGTTCTCAGAAAGCAGACATAATATTAGATATTTCTAATAAAGAAATAGATGCGAAAAATGAAGGTTTTGGAATTAAATCATATCTGGGTAGTAAGCCTACACTGTTAAATGCCTCAGGGAATACTAATTTTATTTTTGAAGTTAAAGGAATTAACTGTTCTAAAATGGATAAAATAAACGAAATTGATACAAAAACAAAATTAAAAGATAGAATTAGATTTATTGAAGGTTTAGGAGGTTCTTTAAAATTTGTAGGAGCTGAAAAACATACAATGGATTATAATTTAAAAATGACAGATAGTTTAATGCCTTCGATTATTGGAGAAGTATTGTTAAATTTTTACGATAAACGGATTTCACGAATTTCTGATATTATTAATGAAATTCATAGTAATGGGAAATTGAATAAAGATATAAAATATGGAGATAAACAAAGTTTGGAAGTCAAAATAAAAAAACTATTGATTGATATTCTTTTAGGTTTCTTCGCTGGAACAAAATGGGATGGTGAATATATTTCTAATGGAACAATAGTCATTAAGAAAACAGGTGATATTGTAGGTTTTCACGTTATTGACTTAGTTAGTATGAAAGATTATCTTTTTGATAATATAAAACTAGATACACCTTCAACAACAAGACATCGGTTTGGAAAAATATATAAAGAGAAAGATAACAAATTGTATTTTAAATTAAATTTACAATTACGATTTTAAAATAAAAAATGTGGCTAACATTTGCTTTGAAGCCAGCAGCTTGTTTGGTGTGGCGTTTTTTTTTCGCTACGAAAAAAAAAACGCCACACCAAACAAGCAGCCGTCTCAATAGCAGTTACCGATATAAGCAACTCAAAATACAACAAAATTAGACAATGTTATTTAACTCAATAGAATTTGCAATATTTTTGCCGATAATTTTTATTCTTTATTGGTTCGTTGCAAAAAAGAATTTAAAAATTCAAAATACATTACTTGTAATAGCAAGTTATTTTTTCTACGGATGGTGGGATTGGAGATTTCTATCATTAATAATTTTTAGTTCTTTTGTTGATTATCTTGTAGGAATTGGATTGTCAAAAAATAAAACTCAAAAAAAACGGAAGATACTATTACTGACGAGTATTTTTGTAAATCTTGGATTTTTACAGCAGTTCTCATTTTGACTGTAAGTATGTTAAAATCAGGATAAAAAAAAGT
>JAOZQN010000165.1 GCA_029932195.1 Bacteroidales bacterium
ACATTTTCTTTGCAAGCATTATGTAATAGTGTTGTATTATTTGTATCTTTTGTGTTTATGTTTGCTCCTTTATCAATAAGCAATTTTACTAATTCAAAACCATTTTTATTTTCACAGGCAAAATGTAAAGCTGTTTTATTAGCTTCATTTTTTTTATTTACATCTGATCCCTTTTCAATAAGGAATTTTGCTAATTCAAAATTATTTTTTTCACAGGCATAATGTAAGGCTGTTTTATTATCTTTATTTTTTACATTTATATCTGCTCCTTTTTCAATAAGTAATTTTGCTAATTCAAAATTGTTTTTTTCACAGGCATAATGTAAGGCTGTTTTATTATCTTTATCTTTTATATTTATATCTGCTCCTTTTTCAATAAGTAATTTTGCTAATTCAAAACCATTTTCATTTTCACAAGCGAAATGTAAAGCTGTTTTATTATCTTCATTTTTTTTATTTACATCAGCTCCTTTTTCAATAAGTAATTTTGCTACTTCAAAACCTCTTCCTTTCCAAGTATTACATGCAAAATGTAAAGGTGTTTTATTATAATATCCTCCTTTCAAATTAATCTCTGCTCCTTTTTCAATAAGTAATTTTGCTATTTCAAAATTGTTTTTTTCACAAGCAGAATGTAATGGAGATTTTTTGTAATAATCTTGCAATTCCCAAACTGCTTTTCCTTCTCCATTTTTTAGGTCTATATCTGCTCCGTTGTCAAGTAATGTTTGAAAAACATCAATATGTCCATTGTAACCTGCAAGCATAAGAGCAGTCCAGCCTTTTAAATTTTCTGCTGTAGTTTGTATATTTGGGTCTGCTCCTTTTTTTAATAAAAGTTCTACAATTTCATTTTCACCACTTCGGGAGGCGTAATGTAAGGTAGTCCAACCGTTTTTATTTTGTATATTTGGGTCTGCATTTTTTTCAATAAGCAATTTAGCAATATCATATTTTTTAAAAGACATTGCAATTAAAAGTGGCGTATTTCCACTACTTCCGGGGTTTGCGTTTATATTTGCTCCTTTTTTAAGCAAATATTCTACAATATCAATATTTCCTTGCGAAACTGCCCACTGCATAGCATTCCAACCATCTGCTTTTTCGGTTTTGGGGTTGTATTCAATATCTTCAATATCAATTTTAAGGTCTTCTATAAAATATTTTACAATTTCTAATTTATCTTCGCCAACAGCAATGCCAAGTAAATTGCCATAATAACTTGTCCTTTTTTCGTTGGTATAAATAACTCCTTTTTTATAATTATTATCGGCATTTTTAGAAACCAAAAATTTCACAAGTGGCAAATCGCCCCTGTAAGTTGCCCACATTAAAACACTTGCATCGTCTTTGTCGGTTGCATTCACATCAGCTCCTTGCTCAATCAATTCTTCTGCTTTTTGCAAATTATTTTCTTTTACTGCCTCAAATAACTGTTCGTTTAAATCTTGTGCAAAACTTGTTGCTACGGCAAGCAACAAAATGGTTATTGTAATTGCTATGTTTTTCATTTATTTTGTGGGTTGGCAAACACGTTACTAAGTGCCGAAATGGCACGTTAGTAAGAGTTTGAGTTTGTGAATTAATTTTTCGTAAAAATAGGTAAAAAGATTGCTTTTGGCAAAATAAAATTTTATCTTTGTATTTTAATAACCTAATAAAAAGACAATTATGCCAGCTTTATCAATGTTTTATGGTGTTGTTATTTATTTGTATTATTTTGATAACAAACAACATAAACTCCCACATTTACATGCAAGATTTCAAGGAAAAGAAGTTGTTGTTGGAATTCCCGAAGGCAATATAATGGAAGGTAGTTTGCCTAAAAACAAATTAAAACTCGTTCAGGCATGGGTTGAAATCCATAGAGACGAATTGTTAGCAAACTGGGAATTAGCAGTAAACGGCGAACAAATATTTAAAATAGCTCCATTAAAATAAAAAACGATGAACCCAAGAGTAAAAAAAGTAAATATTCAAGCAAATTATCATCTGCTATTATTATTTGATAATGGTGAGCAGAAAATATTTGATACTTCTCCTTATTTAGAAAAAGGAATTTTTAAGGAATTGAAACAAAAAGACATCTTTAACAGCGTAAAAGTTATAGATGGCACTGTTCAATGGCAAAATGAAGCCGATTTTTGTCCCGATACATTATACTTAGAAAGTTCCTTAATCTAATTATTATTACGAAAAACTTGTAGCTACGGTAAGGACTAAAATTGTTAGAGTAATTGCTATGTTTTTCATTTTTTTGTAGTTTTGATGTTACTAAATTCCTGCGGAATGTTAGTAAATCTTTTGTTCGTAAGTTTTTTTCGTGTCCCGACTTACTAACGTTCCGATAGGAACTTAGTAACGTCATATCAACATATTATTTTTTGTAAAAATAGGAAATTAAATTGCTTTTGGCAAAATAAAGTTTTATCTTTGTATTAAATTTAAAAATTAGAAAAATGCAATTACAATACTTAACAGATAATAGTGGCAACAGAAATGCAGTTGTTTTGTCAATTAATGACTGGAACAGAGTGCAATCTGATATTGAAGAGCTAAAAAAATTGCGAAATAAAAAATTGTTTTTAATAGAATTACAAGAAGCTGTTATGGAAATGAACCTAATAAGTGAAGGCAAACAAAACTCTCGTAATTTACAAGACTTAATAAATGAGCTATAAAATAAAAACAATAAAAGTTTTTGACAGACAAGCAAAACGTCTTACAAAAAAATATCCTTCCCTAAAAAAAGAACTCCAAGAGCTTTTAGGCACACTCACTAACAATCCCAAACATGGAGATGCTATTGGAAATGATTGTTATAAAATCCGTTTATCTATCGCAAGCAAAGGAAAAGGTAAGTCTGGCGGAGGCAGAATAATTACACATGTTGTTTTTGTAAATAAAACAGTTTACTTATTATCAATTTACGATAAATCTGAATTAGCAACTATAACTGATAAGGAAATTCTGCGGCTAATAAAACAAATATAATTACTGTTTTTTCATTGGTTTTGAGTATTTTAATTGTCAGACAGCTTGGAGCTGTCTGACAATTTTTGTTTGTGAATTAATTTTGTGTAAAAATAGGAAATTAAATTGCTTTTGGCAAAATAAAGTTTTATCTTTGTAAATATAAATTTTAAATTTTTACTATTGTGCTAACCAAACAAATAATATTAAACCGTCTGATAACAAAAAAGCCAAAATTTGAGCAGTTAGGAATTTCGGTATTAGGACTTTTTGGCTCTTACTCCCGTAGCGAGCAAAATCCTAACAGCGATATTGATATTTTTGTAGATTTTAAATCAAAAGAAGAGACTTACGATAACTTTATAGAGTTATGTTTTTTGTTAGACAGCATGTTTGCTAATAAAAAAGTAGAAGTTGTAACAAAAAAAGGTCTCAGTAAATTTATTGGTCACGAAATATTAAACGAAGTTGTATATGTCTAAATTATATGTGAATTATTTAAAACATGAGTCCACTCCGAAAAGCCTCTTTTTAACAAACTCAGCGTTATAAATATTTTTTCAATCCTCATTATCAATAAGATAACTGCGGTTAAAAAAAGATTTATGCCTTGATTTTGACAAAAATAGACTTCTCGGAGTGGACTCAAACATATTTTGCAAGAATGTGAATATATTTTAAGTGTAATAACACCTGAAACAGAACAATATAACTTTTTGAACGACGAGACTCTAAAAAGAGCTGTTGTCCGAAGTTTAGAAATAATTGGTGAAGCTACAAAAAAAATTCCTACCGATATAAAATATCAGTGGAACGAAATAAAATGGCGAAATATGGCAGGATGATAGATAAATTAATCCATGATTATTTTGGTATCAATTATTTGATTGTTTGGGGTGTAGTTGCAAACAAAATCCCTGAATTAACAGAGCAAATTAAAGAAGTTATTGAAACCGAAAGTAATTAAAAATGTTGCTTTTGGCAAAATAAAGTTTTATCTTTGTGAATAAAATAATGTATATGAAAATACCAAATGTGAAAAATGCAATTGTCGGCACACCTAAATCTTAACTCCAATAACAATAACATCGTCTAGTTGAGACTCATCGCCTCTCCATTCTTCAAAACTTTTGTTTAAAATAAACTTCTGTTGATCCATGTTTTTATTTTGCATCAAAAGTAATAATTTTTTAAATTTTTTAGTTTTATATTTTTGAGGATTCTTTGGGTCTCCTCCAAACTGATCTGCATAACCATCAGAGAATGAATATATTACATCTCCTTTTTCCAATTGAATTTTATGTGTTTTAAAATTTGTCTCTCTAACATAAACCGCTATTGGTTGGCGGTCTGCTTTTAGTTGTATTAACTCTTTATTTTTTGCTTTAAATACATAAATAGAATTAAAAGCCCCTGAAAATTCTAATTCAAATGTCTTATTATTAATTATATAAAAAGATAAGTCATATCCATCTTTTGTGTCGTCGTCGTTTCCTTGTTGGTGTAGAGCCTCTTTTAGTCTTGATCTCAAAATATCCAAAACTTCTCCTGGTTCGTTTATTTTATTATAAGCAATAATTTCGTTCATTAGCGAAATTCCGAGCATACTCATGAATGCCCCAGGAACTCCATGTCCTGTGCTATCTGCTGTGAGTATAAGGAGCTTGTTGTCAACCTTATTTACCCAATAATAGTCTCCACTTACAATATCTCGGGGTTTAAAAAGAATAAAATGTTCTGGCAAAACATCTTCCAAATATTCCTTTCGTGGCATTATTGCTATTTGAATTCTTTTTGCATAAATAATGCTATCAGTAATTTCTTTTTTGCTACGGTAAGCAATATCTCTCTGGATTTCTATTTCGTATTTTTGTTGTTCTATTTCCTCATTTTTATCATAAAGCATTTCATTTTGAGTAGTTATCTCTTCGTTTTGCTGACTAATTTCTGCTGTTCGTATTTTTACTATCTCTTCTAAATATTCTTTTCGTTTTCGCAAGTTTCTTGTATAAAGCCTAAATGCGAAATATAAAGCAAGTATTATTAATACAATGTAGGAAATATATGCATAAGCTGTTCTATACCAGGGGGCATAAATTACAAAATGAAATTGAGCAGGTTTTGTTTCTGTGTTGTAAACATTTTTGGCTTTAACAAAAAATGTATATTCTCCTTCTTTCAAATTTGCATATTCTTTAGAGTTTTCTGGAGACCAACTTGTCCAGTCGTTATCAAAACCCTCTAAATAACAACTAAACTGAAGGCTTGTATTATTGTTAAAATCCAATGCAGAATACGAAAATCTAACAGAATTATTTTTATACAAAAGTTCTATTATTTTATCTTGATTAAACGAAAAATAGTTTGTAGAATCTTTACGAACTCCTCCAAAAAGTGTTACCGAACTATCTCTATTCACAATATAATCAAATGATCTTATGAGAGTTGGAAATTCTTTAATTATATCTTTATTATCATTGTAAATAGTAAAACCTTTTTTATTTCCTATAATAAAAAGTGAGTCATCTATTTGACTGAAAGAAAATATTTTGCTCTGAAATGACTTAAACATATTCTTTTCTTGCTTATAACTACCGTCCTTTTGAAGTTCCAGTTTAACTAAGTTCCAAACTTTAACTTTTTGCCTGTTCTTAGTTTCATATTCTACAACTTTTAGCCATATATTATTGTGAGAATCAGAGTAAATCATTTGCACAGGAACATTTCCTATCACACTATTAATTTCTTGATAAGGAACAAATAAATCTTTTTGATAATCGTATTTATAGATTCCTTTTTTTGTAGCAACAACAATATTTTCGTTTATCTTATAAATATAATTATCATTAAACTGGGGCAGTCCTTTCAAGTTATTTTTATCATAATTTTGAATGGAAACATTTTCTTTATTTTTACTGAGAATAACTTTTGTTACACCTTTATTTTTATTTGAAGTCCAAATATTACCTTTTTCATCTTTTTGTAAAAATAAGCATGAAGCATCAAAACCATTTATTTTATTTTTATAAATCCAACTATCATTAATAAATTCAACAATATGTAACCCCTTTTTTCCACCAACTATTATTGTTTTTTCATCATATTTGATAAAATTACGAAGATTATTTTTCTTAATAATATAGATTACTTGTTCATTTTTTATCTGAAAAAGCCCTTCCTGCGACAAACCAAGCAATGTTCCATTGCATTCTTTTAAAAAATATGCATTTATTTCTTGATTATTATTTTTAATTTGCTGGAATTTTTTCAATCCTTGTGTTCTATTTTTTTCTTGATGTAGTTCGTAAAAATATACTCCCGAAGTATTTCCTATAAATAATTTATTGTCAAAAAAAGCAGAAGTTCTTGTTTTGGTATTTAAGCCAAAATTTAATCCCCAAAGTGTATATTTTGGAAAAAGTGAAAAAGATGAAATACCTTCATCTGTAGAAAGCCAAATATTATTATCCCTGTCGTTAAAAATATGATAAACATTATTACTCAAAATTCCGTTGCTAATATTTATCGTTTTTATTATATTAAAATTATCATCTACAATTATAAGTCCGTGATTATAAACTGATATTGCATAATAACCATCATTGATATAGAACGCTTTATAAATTTTATTTTCTATTATATTGTCAATTGGAGTTTCTGTTTGTTCAAATTTATTTCCATTATATTTGTAAACACCTTTTTTTAGAGTAATAAATACTAAATCATTTGTTTGTGTAGGCAATATTGCTTTTATTCTTGTATCGTTAAATATCTGACTACTATCTATTTGAATTAAGCTCTGATTCTTATAACGATGCACTCCATTTTTATATTCTTGCACAAAAATAGTATTATTCACAAAATACGCATGAGTAAAACCTTTTTCTTTATTTTCAGCTTCTATAATGTCAAACTCATTGTTTTTTAGAGATATAATATATTTATTTGTAAAGAAAAACATTTCATTATTTTCTAAAATAAAAACATTCCACACATCGGTAAAATTACGATATTTTTCTGGTATTTGCTGAATCATAGATACATATACCAGTTTTCCATTTTTATCAATATCAATATATCCGAGTTCGTATTTTGCGGCAACCCATATTTTCCCATTATCATCAATTGCGAGCGAGCGAACAGCTTTATTATTTACCGAAATTTGTTGCCAATTAATTCCGTCGAATACAAGCACACCACTGGTATTTGCAAAATACATAAAACCCACGCTGTCCTGCACTGCAAACCAATTTTGTGTGCCAGCATAGTAATCTTCGTCCGTATAGTTGCTTATAGGTGGCATACCTTCAGGTATTTGTGCAAATAAATTTACACAAATACCTAAAAGTAAGATTAATATGATGTATTTTTTTTTCATTTATTTTCTTAGAAAATTATAATAAAATTGCTTAATTATTGATTATATATCCAAAATTATCTTTGATAGTAGAATAATAAGGAGTAATTTCTCTTTTTGATAAGTCTAATATTTTTTTCACAATTATTTCTTGTTCTTCATTTGACAAATTATTTATTTCTTTCATAAAGAAAAGAATTTGATTTTCTCTTCTAATATTTAATTTTTCGCAATCTAAATTTAGTCTTTTTATTGTGTATTTTGCTTTTTCTACCTCAAGCTTGGAACAATCATTTGATGGCTCAACCTCGCCTAAATCGGTGTATAAAAACAATTTAGAAGTTTCTACATCAATAGGATTCAACAACAAGTCGTAATTTGTTTTTTCATTATTATGATAGGACTCACTTTTATTATGTCCACAACTTATGTTTTCCTTTCGTTTTAATTTTGCATTATTTATACCATCTATTTTTTCCAATTCTGCATTTTTATCTCCCTCACAAGACAATAACATATTTTCATAATCATAAATTTTTGTAGGTTTGTCGTTTCGTTCATGAAAATGTTCAATATGTTTATTTTTTTTATCAATTTCACATTCACAATAACAACAAATATTTCCTTGCGATTGAAATAATTTTCGTTCTATCTCTCGTC
The DNA here is from genome assembly GCA_029932195.1 of Bacteroidales bacterium. GTDB lineage: Bacteria > Bacteroidota > Bacteroidia > Bacteroidales > JAOZQN01 > JAOZQN01. Next base: position 7,991 of record JAOZQN010000165.1, read on the forward strand.
TTTGACCATTTGAGAGACTCCACCAATTACTATCTTTTTCTCCTGAATTAATTTTTTCTTGTTTCTTTTTTAAACCGTCTGATACTTTTGTAATTATCGGTGTTTTTACAATATTTTTCATCTTCCTATTGCTTTAAAACGTTCAAGACTAAATCGAACTCTTACTCTTTCTTCACTTTCTGGTGAGAGTAGATTTATTTTTTCTAATAATTTTTCGCCTTCGGTTGTTTCGTGTTTTCCTTTTCGTATTAATTTCAAATATTTTTCTACAATTTCATTTGTATGCGTATCATTATAATTAGAGTCCATAATTTCGGATAAAACATAAGGGATTGAATGTCCTTTGGTATATTTTGGTTGTTCTACAACAATTTTTTTGTCCTGATATTTTAATAAAAATACATTTTCAGGAGCAGTTTTGCCAATTATATGTGGCGAATGTGTAGCAATAAAAACTTGATTATTTTCTCCAGTATTTTCGTAAAGACTTAAAAGTGAGCTTTGCCAAGTTGGGTGAAGCGAAATTTCTGGCTCATCGACAAGTATTAAACTATTTTGCAAATTTAGAGATAACAAAAATATTGCTCTATAATAAATTTGTTTTTCTCCTGCCGATAAGTCTTTTACTCCCAGTTTTTTTCCTGATAAGTTTTCTAATATTAATTTATTTTCGTCAATATCTACAATTTTAGTATTTATTTTTAGACTTTTTAATAGAGTGTTGATTTCAGAAATTCGTTTTGTTACAATGTCATCGTAGGTTAATTTTCTATGGCTTTTTAAATATTGCAAAATAGCTTTATCAAAATATGCCTCTAAATGTTGTTCATAATTTTCATAATTAATAAATTTTAAAGTATCAGAAGTAAACTTATCTTTTTCAGAAGCAGACTCATTTTTATTTTTTTTGGAAAAAATATTATTATGGAAAGCTGCTATTTTATAATTATTTAATATTTTTGATATTAAAGGAAGTAGATAAAAGTTACCCAGTATATAATAAATCTCTTCTTCTAATTTATCATTGTCATTAATATAACCTATTTGTTTTTCGCTAGGATAAAAAAGAACAACATTATTTTTAGATATTTCGTGAAAAAAGTAGTCTATACCTTCGTCTTCATGTATTTTGTGAGATAATTCTTGTTGCAATATTTTTATTTCTTCTGCTTCAAATTCTATTTCTATATTAAAATTGTTAAAATGTTTTTTTAATTTAATTTCGGGAGTTAAAATTTTCGCAATAAGTTCAAGTAAAGTAGTTTTTCCTGTTCCATTTATTCCAGTAAGAATAATTGTATCAAGTGTTTTACCATTTTCATCGGTAAAATCAAATTCAACATCTTCAAATATTTTATAATTTTTTATCTTTAATTTTCTAATTTTCATATTTGATTATTCTTAGTGTTTTTCTTGAAAATGGTTTGTAATAGCCTACTATTCACTTGTTATACCTAAAAACTAAGCACTTAAAACTTAAAACTCCATTAACACCCCACAATATTAATAATTTTATCTTTATATTTTTCAATTTTCCAATATAATTTTTCGTCCCACGTTTTTAGTTTTCTGCGGTCAAAGATTATTAGCCAGCCTATTTTTTCGCCAAAACCGTCCATATATTCCGATAATTGTTCCAAACCTTCGGGGATAGTTTTTTTGCCATAATGTATTTTTAGTTCTAGCGGATATTTTTTATTATTGTATCGAACGCATAAATCAATTCGTTTTCTTGCGTAAGCATATTCTCGGAGAACGTCCCCTCCGCCGTTAATTATTCGTTGTAAAAATGCTTGTAAAATCAGGTGTGGTGCAGCCTCTTTGTAGTCATATTTATCAAGCCAAATATCGCTATTCTCTCGCCAAAATTCTTGGAAAGCTTTTAATAAACTGTCCATTTCAATATTTCCATTTTCATTAATCCAAATATTTTTGATGCTTGCTTTTATTCTCTCTTGCGTGTCGTAAGATAATTCTCTAATAATTATTTCGGCATAAATTGGATTAGCTGGTTGTAAGCTATCATCTTTGTTTATAATAAGTCCAAGGTCTTTGCAATATTGCAAGTCATCTGACTTAAAATTTTTAACATCACTATTTTTTGTCGTAAAAATAACTGGCTCTAATATTTTGCGAACTCTCTCTTCGTTTAATTTATCGAGCAAACTATCAATGTGAGTATCTCGGCGTAGGATAATATTTTTGATTGCCTGCTCTGCTAATTTTGTTGTTATCGGTTTTGAAAAATCATTTTTTAGTAATTTTTCAATAATTTCAGAAGCAATAGCATTTACCAGCCAAGGTTGCCCTCCTGATTGCTCATAAATATATTCAATTACCTGTTTTTCAAACACTTGTTCTGTTTGTTCTGTATGCTGTTTATATAAATCTGTAACTTCTTCAATCGTAAAATTTATTAAAGTAAATGCTTCTTTAATTATATTAAAAGGACTTTTTGAACCAATAGTTTTTTTGTTTCCCAAAATTTTAACTTTATAATCTCTAATATCTCTCATGCCAACAAGGGCAACGCTATGCACAAAAGGAATTTCTGGACGATTTATATAACCGTCTCTTAATTGTCGCAAAAATGTTATTAAAGTTCCATCTTCCAGTCCGTCTATTTCATCAAAAAGTATAACTAATGGTTTATCTAGTTGAATACAGAAATCGGTAAGTGCAACGCCAATTAAAGTGCTTGTTGTTTCAAACTCGGTATCGTTTCCAAAAGTCTTTTTTCCAGGTATTTTAGAATATTTTAATGCTTTTCGTATATTACCCAATATTTGTTTAATACCTATTTCTGGCTCTACAAAAACTTGAACAGATTCGAGCGAACAATATAAGGCATAAAAATCATCACCTTTATTAATATGATTTACCAACGTTTTTATTAACGTAGTTTTTCCAGTTTGCCTTGCCGCATGAATAACAAAATATTGTCCACGATTTATCAACGACGACAATTCTTTTCTTCGCTCCAAAATAGGAACAATATAGTGGTCTTCTTTATTGCAAGGTCCAGTTGTGTTAAAATATTTCTCCATAATTAATGATACAATGGTTCAATTATACTAAAGTGAATAGGTTATCGTTTTTTTTGCCTCAGTCAGGTGTTTTCCACCTGACTGCATCTACACATACTTATTTGTGGGTCTGCGTGCAGGTGAAAAACACCTGCACGAGACAAATATTAATTTGATTTTTTGAAATCCGAAAACCTAATTCACTTGAGTATATTTAATAAATTAATTATTATGATAATTAGAGTGAGACTTAAAACCCCACTCTAATCGTCCACTAAATAAACTCTAAAAATAACAATTTTTGAGTTCTTATAAAAATATTTATCAAAAAAAACAGTTTGCAATTAAATAAGGTGTAAAAAATTATTCATTGTTCATTATTAATTACTGAAGTTTCGGAGTTTGTAAATTCTTTATTTAAAGCTCATTATTAATGT
>JAOZQN010000764.1 GCA_029932195.1 Bacteroidales bacterium
CAAGGAAACGCTCTACCCCTGAGCTACGTCGGCGGTGAAAATAGTTAGTTAAAAGTTATAAATACTATAAAAGTTTTATATCTATTTTTATACCGCCTATATATTTTTTGTATTTAAGTAATTCTTAAGCACAAAAAAGAGCGAGAGACGAGGCTCGAACTCGCGACCTACAGCTTGGAAGGCTGTCGCTCTACCAACTGAGCTACTCTCGCTTAATAATATTATTTTAACAAAAATAAAAAGTGGGGAGGGAAGGATTCGAACCTCCGAAGGCTTAGCCAACAGATTTACAGTCTGCCCCGTTTGACCGCTCTGGAACCTCCCCCTAAATATTTTTAATAAACTTATTTTTTTGTATTCTTACTTTTGAGCCGATAGACGGATTCGAACCGCCGACCGGCTGATTACAAATCAGCTGCTCTGGCCAACTGAGCTATATCGGCATGAGTAATTATAAAATCAAAAGTTTTTAAAGTACAAAGTTATTCATACTTATTTATGAACTTTAAATTATGACTACCTATTAAAGTTTTGAATACACTATCTCATTTAAAAGTGAGAGCCGATAGACGGATTCGAACCGCCGACCGGCTGATTACAAATCAGCTGCTCTGGCCAACTGAGCTATATCGGCAAAAATAAGTTTTTGTATATTTTTGTTAAAATCATTACTTCAAATAACACTCCAGTTCCAACAAGTATCTTTATCAAAACTGGAATGCAAAAGTAAAATTAAAATTTTTATATCCAAAAGTTTTTTGATTATTTTTTCACTTTTTTTACTTGTATTTTCCTTTTCGTTTGACTAACTGTGTTTTAAGTGCCGAAATAGTTGAGTCTATTGCTTCTTCAAATGTTTGTGCTTTTTTCTCTGCAAAAAAATCATTTCTAGGAACTAATACTTTCACTTTGGCGACTTTACTGTCAAAATTTTTAGTCTGTGAACGTTCTAGACTTAAATGAACTTCGGCATTCAAAATATCGTCTGAGTATTGTGTTAGCTTCCCAACCTTCTCATCTATAAAAGATTTCAAACTACTATCTGCATTAAACCCTGTTGTATTAATTTTTATTTCCATATTTTAGTTTTTACGCTCTTGGTAAGAAGTTAAAATGTATAAAGTTAAATAGTTTAAAGTTTAATGTATAAAGTTCGTTCCACTTTAAAGAAAATATATTTATTTAAAATAGAGTATATTGACTTATATAAGTAGTTAGTCATATATAATAGACACTTTTTTACGGTCTCTTTTTCTGTTATGCTTCGTTAAAAAATACTTCCATAACATGGCTATGCAATTCTATTTTGCCTTGCATAACAAAAAAATAGCCTCGTCAAAAGTGCCGATTATATACAACTAACTACTTATAACAACCTATAATAAGAAAGTAAAGATTTGTATTTATATAAAAACGAAATTAACTTTTAAACTTGATAACTTTTAACTTGGTAACTCCTTACGCTCTTGGGTGAGCTTGATTATAAATTTTATTTAATTTTTCAAATGTATTGTGTGTGTATATCTGTGTAGCAGATAAATTAGCATGTCCAAGTAGTTCTTTTATTGCATTTATGTCTGCTCCATTATTTAATAGGTGTGTTGCAAAACTATGCCGTAAAATATGTGGGCTTTTTTTGCTAATTGTTGTTATAAGAGACAAATAGTGATTTACAATTCTATATATTTTCTTTTCGTATATGTGTTTTCCTTTGTCTGTTATTAGTAAATATTTTTCATTTACAACGAATGGCAATTTTTTCTTTTCAATTCTATACCTTATTATTATGTCCGAAAGATTTTTTGTTATTGGTATAATTCTTTCTTTTTGCCTTTTTCCAAGAACTTTTATTGTTTTTTGAGATAAATCTATATCTGAATATTTTATACCTCTTAATTCCGATAGCCTAATTCCCGTTGTATATAGCATCTCTATAACAAGCATATCTCGGACTCCTGCAAAGTCTTCCCCAAAAATATCTTTATTAAAAAGATGTTCTAAATCCTCTTCGGGAACAAATTGTGGTAATTTGCTATCTGTTTTTGGCGATACGATTTTATCTAATGGATTTTTTTCTATTTTTCCTTCTCGCATCAAGAATTTGTAGTAAGTTTTTAGTGTAGATATTTTTCTATTAACAGTGCGAGTTGTATATTCTTTTTCCATCAATGAAATTATCCAAGCTCTTACTACGTTAAAATCCTCTACAATAGTTTGCGAATTGTCTGAAAATGCAAAAAACTGGTTCAAATCTGTTTCATAAGATAATAAGGTGTGTTTGGAGTATCGTTTTTCTATTTCTAAATACTTAAAGAACTTATCTGTCATTTTCTTCTAAATTTTGAATTTATAAAGATAGAAATAAATATTTTTATCTGCAAGTTTTTTTCAATAAAAATATTTTTTTATTTAATTTATATTAAAAAATTGTGTATTATTTAATTGATTACTATTTTTGTAGATATTATTAATAACAAGTTAGTGTAATTTTGGATTAAAGATTAGGGATTGACAAGAATTAAAAACTAAACATTAATTCTACTTTACTAAGTTAAAAAACTCTGACTATAAGATATTTAAGCACCAAAGGTGCGATAATCAATAACCTTGCCTGCAAGGGC